>NZ_SMNT01000028.1 GCF_004348265.1 Methylobacterium segetis | reverse complement strand
GCGCGGCGGGGAGCCCCGAACGCATGCGGAGATCGCCCTACGCGAGGCGCCCGCCGACCAGCCGCGCCCGGCATCCATGGAGCAGCCGCGGATGGCGGAGGCCGAACCGGCTCCGCCGTTGCAGCGCAGCGCGGAGGAGGTCGAGAGCGCTTCCGGCGTCACGGTCTTCCGGCCCTCGGGGAGTGCCGCGCCGAGCGAGGCGGTGGTGATCCGCGTGCCGACAGTTTCGGTGAAGCTCGCGCCCGCGCCGGATGCCCGCCTCGTCGAGCGCGGTCGCCACGGCGCTATGCCGAAGGTCGGGGAGGGGCGGCTGCGCCCACTCGACCTGTACGCGCGGCCGGAGGAGCCCGGCTCGGGCCCGCGCATCGCGATCCTCCTCACCGGCCTCGGTACGGGGCAGGCAGCGACAGCCAGCGCCATCGTGAAGTTGCCGCCGCAGGTCAGCCTCGCGTTCTCGCCCTACGGTGAGGTCGAGCGCAGCGCCGCTCGCGCCCGCGATTTCGGGCACGAGGTGATGGTCCAGGTGCCGATGGAGCCGTTCGACTATCCCGACAGCGATCCCGGCCCACAGACCCTGCTGACCGGCGCGCGTCCTGCGGAGAATGCCGACCGTCTGGCCTGGGTGATGAGCCGCGTACCCGGCGCGATCGGTCTCGCGAACCTGATGGGCTCGAAGCTGATCACCGATGCGACGGCCCTGGAGCCGCTGCTACGCGAAGTCGCCGCCCGCGGCCTCGGCTTCGTCGACGACGGCACCGCTCAGCGCTCGCTCGTCGCGAGCCTCGCCGCCAAGACGAAGGCCCCGGCCGCACGGGCCGAGATCGTTCTCGATGCCGCCCCGCGGGCCGAGGCGATCGACGCGGAACTGGCTCGCCTCGAGGCCCAGGCGCGGGCGAAGGGCTTCGTGCTCGCCTCGGCGGGCGCCCAGCCGCTCACCATCGAGCGCGTCGCGCGCTGGGCGAAGGATCTCGATGCGCGCGGCATCCGCCTGGTGCCGGTCAGCGCGGCCCTCCGCACGCCGGCTGCGGGAACCCGGCTGTCCCGAGCTGAATAGGCGCGGCACGGATACTCGTGGACGTTGCCGCCGCGGGGCCGGCTGCTATGGTCGCCGGCGATGACGATTGAGCCTCCCGCCGGCCAACACCCGGCTCCGCCCGACCTTCCCTACCGGCCCTGCGTCGGCATCACCCTCGTCAACCGGGCCGGGCTCGTGTTCATCGGCCGCCGTCGCAAGGAGGGCGGCCCCGAGCATGTGTCCGGCGACTATTCCTGGCAGATGCCGCAGGGCGGAGTGGATCCGGACGAGGATCCGCGCGCGGCGGCGATGCGCGAACTCTACGAAGAGACGAACGTCGCGCAGAACTCGCTGCATTTCCTGGCCGAGATGCCGGGATGGCTTCCCTACGACCTGCCGCCCGACGTGATGAAGCAGGCCTGGAAGGGCCGATACCGCGGACAGACGCAGAAGTGGTTCGCCTTCGGCTTCCTCGGGCAGGATTCAGAGATCGACGTCGAGCGGCCCGGTGGCGGCCGTTTCCGGTCCGAGTTCGAGGATTGGCGCTGGGCGGAGCTGCAGGATCTCGCCCGCCTCATCATCCCGTTCAAGCGTCCCGTCTACGAGCGCGTGATCGCGGCCTTCTCGGACCTTGCCACATGGCACGCGGGCCGTTGAGCCCGGCCCCGCGGGCTTGAGGGACCGGCATGCGCTGGTGGTACGTCCCGGTCGTCCTGGCCCTCGCCTGGTTCGTCTTCACGCTGACGCCGCTCGTCTCGCTCTACAGCCTCGCCCGGGCGGTCGAGGCGCGCGACGTCGCGTATATCGATCGCCACGTGAATTTCCGGACCCTGCGGCTCTCCCTGGTGCGCCAGACCGCCAGCGCCGCCCGCGCAGCACTCAGCGAGAGCGGCGACCTCGATCCGCGCGATCAGCAGAAGCTGAACGAGGCCGCGGTCGGCCTCGCTTTGGCTCTTGCCGAGACCATGGTCACGGCCAAGACCGTGGTCGATCTGCTGGACGACGGCTGGCCGGAAAGCCTCGACGTCGCGAAGGCGCCGGGCGCGGGTGCCGCCTCGGGCCTGCGCATCGAGGGCCTGGAGCGGCTCGCCGCGTATTATCTCGCCACCGAAATGCGCGGGTTCCGGACGGTCGTCGTCGCGGTCCCGCCGGAGGCACCTCGTGCCCGTCAGTTCAGGATCCGGCTTCGCCTGCGGGCCTGGTCCTGGCGCCTCGTCGATATCGAGGTGACGGAGGATCTGCGCGCTCAGATGGCACAGAAGCTCGCGCGCACGCTCGCCCGCATGCGGGCCGGCGAGAAAGCGAAGGAGCCGGTGGCGCAACCCGAAGACCGGGCTCCCGCATCGCCGCCGCCCTAGCGTTGCGGCGACGCCGGAACGGACCGGCCGTCGTGACGGGGTGACGCCACCGTTGCCGCCTCAGCGCGGCTTCGCCGGGTCCTTGTCGGAGCCCGCGGCGGCCGGCGGCGCCTTCGGCTCGCGGGTCTCCTCGACGCTCTCGGCCTTTTCCTCGTCGGTATCGCCGCCCTGCTCGATCGCCTTCTCGGGATTGGCGGCAAGCGCCCTCACGATCTCGACGAGGCGCTCGCACTCGGCACCGTACTTGTATGCGTCGAGGACGATCGCCGCATCGCGCAGCGTGCGCAGATCGCGGACCGTCTGCTTGTTGGCGGCCTCGCGCAGCTCGGTCTTCTCGGCGATCCGCTCCTCCAGCCGGATCCCCTTGAGGTCGCAGGCGGCCTCGGCAGGGCAGGCGAGCAGGAGAAGAGGGAACAGGGCGAGGCGTCTCATCGATCGAACTCCGGCTGGCGGCCGGTGCGGGGCCGCTCAGGCGTGATGGGGATGGCTGCGGCGGAGGATGTCGTTCGTCAGGGCGACGAGATCGCTCGGGCGGTAGGGCTTCGGAACGAAGACCGATTGCGCAACGGCCTCGCCCTGCGAAAGGCTCCCGCGCCCGCCCGACGTATAGACGACGGGCAGGTCCGGTCGGTCCTGGCGGGCATAGCGGGCGAGCGCGATGCCGTTCGTGTTGCGGGCGAGGTCGATATCGGTGAAGAGCAGATCGACGCTCTCGCGCGCGAGGATCGCCTCGGCCTCGAGCGCGTCGGCCGCGGTGAGGACCCGGTAGCCCTCGTCGGACAGCGCCTCCGCGGCGAGTTCGCAGACGATGGCCTCATCCTCGACCACGAGGATGGTCTCGATCGCGCCGTCGAGGAAGGCGGGGACGGAGAAGGCAGCGCAGGCGTGGGGGATCATGACGCAACTCCAACTCACCCGGCGCGGGTCAACAGTCCCGCTGCCGGATCGGGTGACCAACGGAGGCCCCGTCCCGGCGTTCGCCGTGTTCCCATCGAATTGCTGAGGTTTGGTGAGCGAAGCTTTAACCCTGCGCGCGCCGCCCCGATGGAGCGCCCGAAATGATTAACAGGGCGTTACCCGAGCCCTCGGCGCGGATGAATTCATGAACCGTTCCTGGCAGCTAGCCTATGGTCTCGCGCTGACGGCGACCGCAGGCTATGTCGATGCCCTCGGCTTCATCCGACTCGGGGGGCTCTACACCTCGTTCATGAGCGGCAACACCACGCAATTCTCGGTCGCCCTCGGCCACGGCGAGTGGCGCCACGCGATCCTGCCCTGCCTCCTGATCGGGATGTTCTTCGTCGGATCCGTGCTCGGCAGCGGGCTCTCCCTGGTGGTGCCCCCGCGCTGGGCAAGCCCGGTCGTCCTGGCCTTCGAGGCGCTGACGGTGCTCGGTGCCCTGTCCCTCGGTCTCGCCACGCCGGATCTCGGCCTCGCCTCGCTCTTCATGGCCCTGGCCATGGGCACGCAGAATGCGGTCCTCGTGCAGGTTCAGGGTTTTCGCGCGGGCACGACCTTCGTGACAGGCGCGTTGTTCAGTTTCGGGCAGAAGGTCGCGCTCGCCCTGACCGGTCGCGGGCCCCGCTACGGCTGGGTGGGTGACGGAGCCGTCTGGTGCGCGCTCCTCCTTGGAGCCTTCGGCGGCGCGCACGCCTATGGTTCGTTCGGCCTCCTCGCCCTCGCGTTCCCCGCAGGGCTCACGGGCTTTCTCGCCGTCGCCGCCGCTCTCCACGTCGCACTCGGTCCGGCCGCCAAGGCTGCCTGATCCCCATCATTCCCGCTGCCGAAGGTCATCCGACACCATGTCCGCCACCGCCGCTCCCTCCCTCCCGAGCCACGTCGCGCCGATCGAGGCAGGGGCCCACGTGACTGCCGCGCACTGGTTGAAGGACACGCTCGCCCTGGCGCTGGGCGACGGCGGCGTCCTGCTGCACCGGGAGGGTGCGGACGAACGCCTCGCCGCGCATCCGGAGGGCGCCATTCTCTGCGCAGCGGGCGACGCGGCCCGGCTCGCCACGGGAGGCGATGACGGCCGCGTCGTCGAGATCCGCGCCGACGGACGCCTGACGGAGATCGCCGCCGCCAAGGGTGGTGCCTGGATCGATGCACTCGCCGTCCATCCGGACGGGGCGGTCGCCTACTCGGCCGGACGACAGGTATCCGCCCGCGACGCCAAGGGCCGCGAGCGCACGTTCCAGGCCCCCTCCAGCGCCCGCGGCCTCGCCTTCGCGCCCAAGGGCTATCGCCTCGCCGTGGCCCACTACAACGGCGCGAGCCTCTGGTACCCGAACCACGAGACGCCGCCCGAGGTGATCGAATGGAAGGGATCGCACATCGACGTCACGTGGTCGCCGGACGGACGTTTCGTGATCACCACGATGCAGGAGAACGCCCTTCACGGCTGGCGCCTCCAGCCCGATCGCGGCCACATGCGCATGTCGGGCTATCCGGGCAAGGTGCGCTCGACCGCGTGGTCGGCGGACGGACACTGGCTCGCCACCAGCGGCGCCGAGGCCGCGATCGTCTGGCCCTTCGATTCGAAGGAGGGGCCGACCGGCAAGGCTCCGCGGGAATGCGGCGTGCGCCCCGCCCGCGTCGCGCGGGTCGCCTTCCACCCGAAGGCGCCCGTCCTCGCCATCGGCTACGAGGACGGCTGCATCCTGCTCGTGCGCTTCACCGACGCCTCAGAGCTTCTGGTTCGCCCGGCCGTCAAGGGCAGCGGGATCTCGGCCCTTGCCTGGGACGCGCGCGGCGCGCGTCTCGCCTTCGGGTCGGCGGACGGTCAGGCTGGCCTCCTGACACTGCCGGGCTGACGAACGACCGCGTCGGCTGGAACCAGCCGCCGCGCCGTGCTCTTCTCCGGACACGCTTGGAGAGGTGGATTCGTGTTCCGTGTCTTTCGCACGCTGGGGCTTGCCCTCGGGCTCCTCGGAGGCGTCATCGCCGCGCAGGCTCCTGAATTCGCGCAGCAATATGCCCAGCGCCTCGGGGGCGCCGTCGACGAGTTGCGCCGGAGCGTCGAGACCTTCGAATCGGATGCCCGCGCCACCGGCAACAGCCGCGAGGGCGCCGTCGATCGCCTGCGCACCAATCCGGACAGCCTCGTCGCCCGGCGGGGCGAGGCGGCGCGGGCCGATATCCAGCGCCTCGCCCAGCTCAGCGCCCAGCAGCAGGCCCTGCGGGAGGCGACGAGCCCGCTCGGACGCTTGGCAACCGTGATCCGGGATCCCGACATGGCGGTCGCCCGAGCGACCTACCAGGATTATCAGCCGGCTGTGCCGACCACGGCCGACGGGATCGTCGCCGGTCTGATCGGCTTCCTCGCAGCCTGGGGCGGATGGAGGGTGCTCTCCGACGTCGGACGACGCGCCATGCGGCGGCGCCCACGGCCCGAGACGTCCGCGGCCTGACCGAGGCGCCTTGCCAAGCGATCAGCGCGGGGGTGGCCTGCACAGCCGGCGGCGGCTGTGACAGTATGTGTTGCCCAGGGTCTACAGCCGCTCGGTTTCGCCTGCTCTAGGAGAGAACGGCACGCGCGGTCGGAGGCCCCCGCGCCGGCTCACGGTCTGTCAGTCGCATCATGTCGCGCGCGTCCAACACCACCGTCGATCCGGCGCTCGATGCGGCGGCCCTCCTGCGTCGCGTCGGCTTCTTCGGCCTTTTCGTGATCATCCCGGTGGTCGCGCAGGTGGGCCGGCGTGCGACGGTCGTCCTGACACCGATCGCGATCGTCCTGCTGATCCTCGCGAGCGCCCTCGACGGGCGGCAGCGCTCGCTGCGCCCGGCCCTCGCCGCTCTCGTGCGCTCGCCCGCCTTCCTGGCCGGGGCCCTCGTGCTCCTCTGGGCGGCTCTGTCGCTCGCCTGGACGCCCTTTCTCGGCTCGGCCGCCGAGCGCGTGCTGAACATCCTGGCCACCATCCTGCTGACCCTCGCCGGCTACCTCGCCCTGCCGGACAGGATGCGCTCCGCCAATCTCTACCTGCTGCCGCTTGGGGTCACGGCGGGCGGCATCGTGGCTGTGATGATCGGCCTGTTCGGCGACAGCTTGGTCCGGAGCGGCGTGGAGGACGATCAGATCCTCGACCGCGGCCTGATCATGCTCTCGCTGCTCGTATGGCCGGCCATCGCTTGGCTGCGCTCGCGCCACCGCGACCGCGAAGCCCTCGTCACCGCGCTGATCGTGGCCGCCGCCATCGCCGCCTCGCCGAAGGCGACGCAGATCATCGCTCTGGCGGTCGGGGCCTGCGCCTTCCTCCTCACGACCGTCAGCCCGCGCATCGGCGTGGCGCTCACGGCGGCGATCACCGCGGCGCTCCTCGCGCTGGCGCCGCTCATCCCCTTCATCGGCCGGCCGATCGGCGCGACGATCCTGGGATCGGGCAATCTCGGCGTGCTCTCGCTCAAGGCGTGGCAGAAGGTGGTGACGTCGGAACCCGTGCGGTTGTTCACCGGCCACGGCTTCGAGACGGCCCTGCGCGGACGCGCCTACAACCTGCTGCCCGGCAATGCCCCCAGCACGATGCTGTTCGAGTTCTGGTACGAGCTCGGGGTGGTCGGCGCTTTCGCGGCGGCCTACGCCCTCTACGTCTCGATCCACCGGATCGGGCAGAACGCTCCGGCGCTGGCTCCGGGCGCGATGGCGGCCATCGCCACCGCCTACACGATCGCCTGCATCGGCATCGGGCTCGCCGTGATGTGGTGGTTCACGACGCTGACCGTCGCGATCCTCGTCTTCGTCTCGATCCAGCGGGGCCAGTTCCGCTCGCGCCGGCCGAAGATCAGCCTGCTGCGGCGCATCCGCGAGGATCGCGAGCCCGGCTCGCCCTGAGGCTCAGGGCGCGTCGACGGCCGCCTCGATCGCCTCCATATCCGCGTCCGACAGGCCGAAATGGTGGCCGATCTCGTGGACGAGGACGTGGGTGACGAGGTGCCCGAGGGTCTCGTCGTGCTCGGCCCAGTAGTCGAGGAGGGGCCGCCGGTAGAGCCAAACCATGTTCGGCATCTGCCCCGTCGCGATCTCGCCGGACTGGGCGAGGCCGATCCCCCGAAACAGCCCCAGCAGGTCGAACTCGCTCTCGCAATTCATTTCGGTGATCGTCTCCTCGTCGGGAAAGTCGTCGACGAGGATCTGAATGCCCGCGCACAGCCTGCGGAACGCCTCCGGCAATCGCTCGTAGGCGGCGAAGGCGAGTTCCTCGATCTCGGCGAGGCTCGGCGCCTTCGCCTCCGCGAGCGCGCTCACGCCGCTCGCCCCGTGCCGTCCGAGGGCAGCACGCGATCGGCCAGGAACCCGGCGAGGTCGTTCGTGATGTAGTCGATGTGCGGCTCCTTGACCGCCTCCTGCTCGAAGCGCTCGCGGAACGGGTCGAGGACCGGCGGCACCACCAGAACCGTCGCCATGCCGAGGTCGTGCGGCACCACGAGATTGCGGGCGATGTCCTCGAAGAGGGCAGAGCGACGCGGATCGACGCCGTGGCGGGTGAGGAAGCGCTCGTAGGTCGTGCGCTCCGGCTTGGGCACGAAGTCGGCCGCCGCGATGTCGAACACGTCCTCGAAATGGTCGAGGATGCCGAGCTTCCCCGCGACGTTCTCCGCATGGCGGCGCGACCCGTTCGTCAGGATCAGCTTGCGGCCGGGCAATCGCTCGATCGCATCGCCGAGGGCGGTATCGAGCTTGATCGAGGAATGGTCGATGTCGTGAGCGAAATCGAGGAAGTCGTGGGGCTCGACGCCATCCTCGATCATCAACGCCTTCAGCGTCGTGCCGTAGCGGTGATAGAAATGCTTCTGCAGGGCCCGGGCGGAGAGACCGTCGAGACCGTAGAGCCGCATGACGTAGAGCGTGATGCGCTCGTCCACCTGGGGCCAGACCCGCGCATCGCTCGGGTAGAGCGTGTTGTCGAGGTCGAACACCCAGGTATCGACGCCCTCGAATCGTCTGGCGTCGCTGGTGGTGAAGTGGCTGCTGGCCGGAGAGAACAAGGATTTGCGCTTCAGCTTGGGACGCCGCGAGGCGTCGGCCGGGCTCCTTAAGATGGACGCCTTGGCCGCAAAAGGAAAGCGCCCGGGCCGTCCCGGACGCTCCCAAGCCGGTGCGACCGGATCAATTCCGGCGGATCAGGGTGCCCGCCCCGTAATCCGTGAACAGTTCCAGCAGCACGGCGTGGTTCACCTTGCCGTCGAGGATGACCACCGCCTCGACGCCCTGATCGATCGCATAGATGCAGGTCTCGACCTTCGGGATCATGCCGCCCGTGATCGTCCCGTCGGCGATGAGGCGCCGGCAATCCTCAACCGTCAGTTCGGGGATCAGGTTCTTGTCTTTGTCGAGGACGCCGGGCACGTCGGTCAGCAGAAGGAGGCGCTTCGCCCTCAGAGCGCCGGCGATGGCGCCCGAGAAGGTGTCGGCGTTGACATTGTAGGTCAGGCCGTCGGCTCCGTAGGCGACGGGAGCGAGCACCGGGATCAGTTCCGCCTTCAGCACCGCATCGAGGACGCCGCGCTCGACGTGCTCCGGCTCGCCGACGAGGCCGAGATCGAGGGCCTTCTCCTCCTGGCTCTCAGGATCCTTCATGGTCCGCATCGCGCGCTTGGCGCGGACCATGTTGCCATCCTTGCCGCACAGGCCGATGGCCCGCCCGCCCTCCGCGGAGATCCAGCCCACGATCTGCTTGTTGATCGAGCCGGCCAGGACCATCTCGACGACCTCGACGGTGGCCTCGTCGGTGACGCGCAAGCCCCCGCGGAACTCGGACTGGATGCCCAGGCGCTCCAGCATCCGGCCGATCTGAGGGCCGCCGCCATGCACCACGATCGGCTTCAGGCCGGATTGCTCGAGAAGCACGACGTCCTCGGCGAAATCCTCCGCCGCCGCCCGGTCGCCCATGGCGTGGCCGCCATACTTGATGACCACGATCTCCTGATCGTAGCGCTGCATGTGCGGCAGGGCCTGAGCCAGAACTTCGGCACGCACGTGCACGTTCGGCAGATCGGTCATCGGTGCCTCTGAAACCGTTGGAAGAGGGACGGCGGACGCGCGCGGGCTTCTACATGACGCGGGGCGCCCTGCGAAGCCTGCGGCGCGCGAATCGATCGGCCACGAATCACGAGACGGCGAGCGGATCGGCGTCCCCCGCTCGGTGGGCAGCATCCCACGTTGCGCAACGTGAGTGCGAGAGCCGCCGAAGTTCGACAAGCCTGCGCTGTATCTGCGTCGGCGCGATCCTAGGGCTCTACTGACCTGCAGCAGAATTAGAGATCAAAAGTTGTATCTTTATGGAGCGGAACCGGGTTTTCGAACCGTAAACGACTTGTTAACCATGTCGGTGAATTCTGACGGAGCCGAACAGGACCAATTCTCCGATGTTGAACGCCGATCCGCTTCTCGCCCGCCCTGTTTTGACGAACGCGAACCTGCTCTCGACCGCTGTCGAGGGCATCCGCCTGAAAGCGGCGAGTTCCGCGGAGATCTGGCACCTCTTGACGCAGAACTTCACCGTCGATCTCGACGCCGTGGCCGCGCTGATCCCCTCGGAGGATCCGGAGCCGGCATGGCTGACCGTGCGGGACTGAGGTTCGGAAAGGCCGGCCCTCCCTGAGCAGGCCGCATCGGACGTTGCAGACACCGACGTGGCACCAGGCGTGCTTCGTCGATCAATGAGAACAGAGAGGACACGCCGAGGCAACAATCACGCGGCGGCTCGAACGCCAGAGCACCACCGCGGACCTTCTCGTCATCGCGATCAAGGGGTCCGTCATGCCTGAATTGCTCTCCGTCGCGCTCGTCTGCGCCGGCACACTGCTCGCCCGGGACTGCTCCCGCGAGACCGCCCTCGACGTCATCGTCACCCCCGCCCGCACGCCGATGGAGTGCCTGCTGCAGGCCCAGACGATTGCCGCCGCAGCCGGGCTCCCGGGTGGCGACCAGCGATATCTCAAGATCAGCTGCGAGCGCCGCCACGCAGATCCCGTGCGGACCGCGGGCCGCGCCTCGTGATCGGCGCGAGACAGGGGAGGGCGCGCCTCACCCAGTGACGGTGAGCGTGTCGCCGACCCGCAGCGTTCCGCCTGCGACGACATCGGCATAGACACCGCAATCGCGGTGGCCGAGGTGCCGGTCCAGGCTCCAGGGAATCTCCACGTTGCGCTCCCCGGTCGCGGGGTCGACGTTCGTCGCCGCGCAACGCTCGGTGCGCTTCGTCAGCCGGAGGCGCAAGCCGTCCGGTCCTTCGAGGACCGCACCGACCATCCCGAGTTCGGCCCAGGGCTCCAGGCCTGTCACGAACAGGTTGCCGCGGAAGCGCAGCGGGTCGACAGGCCGGCCCACCATCGCCTCCACGGCGCCCACGCTGGCGAGATTGATGATGGAGACGAATCCGGTCCGGGAATCGGTGAAGCGGTACTGCTCCGGCGCCGTTAGCACCTTTGGCTCGCCGCGCAAAGCGCCCGGCATGAAGCGACGCAGAAAATCCTCCAGGACCGCGCGCCCCTGCACGGTCGAGAGATCCGCGCACAAGCGCTCGCCGCCGCCCTCGACATGGAGCGTCGCCGTGGCGTCGTCGTAGCGTGTCCGAAGCTGTGCCAGGGCCTCGTCGCGCATCAGCATCAAGTACTTGATCTTCGGCAGGTGGCGCGGCGCCACGGCGTTGAACCCGGAAGGCCCGTTCTCGATCGCGTAGAGGCGGTCGCCCGGGAAGTATCCGCTCGTCTCCAGGCTCGCCGCATCGAGCGCTTCCGGACTGAACCCCTTCACCGGGTAGCGGTAGAGGGCGGAGAGGTGGAGGGTCGGACGCTGAGCCATGTGCGAAGCGTGACCCTGAAATTCTCCGGCGCGCAAGTCCCGGCCGAACCCTTGTGGTGCCGAATTGCAACACCACATCCCGGAGACCGGCGGCCCAGTGGCGCTGGGGCCCTCTGCGGCATGAGCCGGAGGGCGGCGTTTCGGCGAGGCCGTGCCGCGGGGCGGGCGGCGGATCGCCGGTACGGGGAGGTGCAGACACGTGAATTTCGAGAAGTACACCGAGCGCGCCCGCGGCTTCGTCCAGGCGGCGCAGAACCTCGCGATGCGCGAGGGACATCCTCAATTGCAGCCCGGCCACCTGCTCAAGGTGCTGCTCGACGACCCCGAGGGCCTGTGCTCGGGCCTGATCGACCGGGCTGGCGGCCAGTCCCGGGTGGCACTCGCGCAGGTCGAGGCGTGGCTGAACAAGCAGCCCAAGGTCTCGGGCAATGCGGCGCCCCCGCAGGCGACGCGAGAACTCGTGCGCCTGTTCGACACCGCCGAGAAGGCCGCCGAGAAGGCGGGCGACTCGTACGTGACGGTGGAGCGCCTGCTCCTCGCGCTGGCGGTGGAGAAGGACACGGAAGCCGGCCGCGCGCTCGCCGCCGCGGGCGTCACCGCGGCTTCGCTCAATGCGGCGATCAACGCGCTGCGCAAGGGCCGGACCGCCGACAACGCGAGCGCCGAGAACGCCTACGACGCACTCAAGAAGTACGCCCGCGACCTGACCGAGGCGGCCCGCGAGGGTAAGCTCGACCCCGTGATCGGCCGGGACGAGGAGATCCGCCGCACGATTCAGGTCCTGTCCCGGCGCACCAAGAACAACCCGGTCCTGATCGGTGAGCCCGGCGTCGGCAAGACGGCGATCGTGGAGGGCTTGGCGCTTCGCATCGTCAACGGCGACGTGCCGGAATCCCTACGCGATAAGTCGCTGCTGGCCCTCGACATGGGCGCGCTGATCGCGGGCGCGAAGTATCGCGGCGAGTTCGAGGAGCGGCTGAAGGGCGTGCTCTCCGAGGTCACGGCCGCGGAGGGCGGCATCATCCTGTTCATCGACGAGATGCACACCCTTGTCGGCGCCGGCAAGGCGGACGGGGCGATGGACGCCTCCAACCTCCTGAAGCCCGCGCTCGCCCGCGGCGAATTGCACTGCGTCGGCGCCACAACCCTCGACGAGTACCGCAAGCATGTCGAGAAGGATGCGGCCCTGGCGCGGCGCTTCCAGCCCGTCTTCGTGTCCGAGCCGACCGTCGAGGACACGATCTCGATCCTGCGCGGCATTAAGGAGAAGTACGAGCAGCACCACGGCGTCCGCATCCAGGACTCGGCGCTGGTGGCGGCCGCCACGCTCTCGAACCGCTACATCACGGACCGCTTCCTGCCCGACAAGGCGATCGACCTCGTCGACGAGGCGGGCTCGCGCCTGCGCATGCAGGTCGACTCGAAGCCCGAGGAACTCGACAACATTGACCGCGAGATCGTGCGGCTGAAGATCGAGGCGGAAGCGCTGAAGAAGGAATCGGATTCCGCCTCCCGCGACCGTCTCCAACGGCTGGAGAAGGAGCTCGGCGACCTTGAGGAGCAATCCGCCGCGATCACCGCGCGCTGGAAGGCGGAGAAGGACAAGCTCGGCGCCGCGGCCGACTTGAAGCGCAAGCTCGACGAGGCCCGAACCGACCTCGCCAACGCCCAGCGCCAGGGCCAATACCAGCGCGCAGGCGAACTCGCCTACGGCGTGATACCGGGGCTGGAGAAGCAGCTCGCCGAGATCGAGGCGCAGGCCGAGAGCGCGGTGGCGCGTGACGGGATGATGGAGGAGGCGGTGACGCCGACCCACATCGCCGGCGTCGTCTCCCGCTGGACCGGCGTGCCCGTCGACAAGATGCTCGAGGGCGAGCGCGAGAAGCTCCTGGCCATGGAGGAGGCCCTGTCGAAGCGAGTCGTCGGCCAGCGCGAGGCGGTCGAGGCCGTCGCCACGGCGGTCCGCCGGGCGCGCGCCGGCCTGCAGGACCCGAGCCGGCCGATCGGATCGTTCATGTTCCTCGGGCCGACGGGCGTCGGCAAGACGGAGCTGACCAAGGCGCTCGCCGGCTTCCTGTTCGACGACGATACGGCGCTCGTGCGCATCGACATGTCGGAATACATGGAGAAGCACGCCGTCGCCCGGCTCATCGGCGCGCCCCCGGGCTATGTCGGCTACGAGGAGGGTGGTGCTCTGACCGAGGCCGTGCGCCGGCGTCCCTATCAGGTCGTCCTGTTCGACGAGGTCGAGAAGGCGCATCCGGACGTGTTCAACGTGCTCCTCCAAGTGCTCGACGACGGGCGGCTCACGGACGGTCAGGGACGGACGGTCGACTTCCGCAACACGCTCCTCATCATGACCTCGAATCTCGGGGCGGAGTATCTCGTGAACCAGCCCGAGGGGCAGGACACCGATGCAGTGCGCGACGAGGTGATGGGCGTGGTGCGCAGCCACTTCCGGCCGGAATTCCTGAACCGGGTCGACGAGATCATCCTGTTCCACCGCCTCAAGCGGTCGGAGATGGGCGCGATCGTCGACATCCAGCTCGCCCGGCTCGGACGCCTGCTCGAGGAGCGCAAGATCACCCTCGACGTCGACGAGGAGGCCCGCACCTGGCTCGCCGACAAGGGCTACGACCCGGCCTACGGGGCGCGACCCCTGAAGCGGGTGATCCAGAAGAACGTGCAGGATCCGCTCGCCGAGCTGATCCTGTCCGGCAAGGTGCATGACGGCGAGACGGTGCCGGTGCATGTCGGCCCCATGGGCCTGATGCTCGGCGACACCACCGTCGGCGCTGAGCGGCGCCCGGCGAATGCCACGTTGAATTGAGCCGACGATGTGCCCCGGCGATCCTCAGTGGATCGCCGGGGCTTTTCTTTGTGCGCCCGCGCGGGAACAGTGCGGGGCGATGACCGACGCTCTCACCTACGCCATCGGCGACATCCACGGCTGCTGCGAATTGCTCGAGGCCCTCCTGGCAAAGATCGAGGCGCACCGGGCAGGCCGGCCCCACCACCTCGTCTTCCTCGGGGACTACATCGACCGCGGTCCGGACAGCGCGGGCGTGATCCGGATGGTCAGGCGCCTTCACTGGAACGATCCGGAGCGGGTGACCTGCCTCCTCGGCAATCACGAAGCGATGCTGCTCGCCTGCCTGCACACCCCGGGCGCCACCGAGCATTGGCTCCGCAATGGCGGGGGTGAGACGCTCGCCTCGTTCGGCCTCGACGCGATCGAGGATTTTCCGGGCGACGTGCTCGACTGGATCGAGACCCTTCCGAGCGTGCACGAGGATGAACAGCGCTGGTATGTTCACGCAGGGTTTCGGCCCGGCTGCACCCCGCCCGATCCCGACATCCAGAACCGGATCTGGATCCGTGAGCCCTTCCTGTCCCAGGATTTCGATTTCGGGCGGCACGTCGTGCATGGGCATACGCCCTTGTCATCGGGCCAGCCGGACGTGCAGCGCCACCGGACGAACCTCGACACGGCGGCAGTCTACGGCGGCGCGTTGACGGCAGGCGTATTCACCGATCGGCAGGGCCCGGCCGTGGATTTCCTCAGCGCCACCGCGCGCCGGTACGAGGGATGATGTCCTGACCGGCTCTCGGATGGATGAGCCTTGCCGTCCGATGGGGCGGAACCCGAGCAATTGCGGATAACCTGCTCTCAGCCAAGGTATTTCGCTTGGCTCACTCGCAGACATTTCAGCAAATCTTCTCAGTCCGAATGAGTACCGTTGATCACAGATGTTTGCTGTGCCGCCGTTTCGCCACAATTGATTCTTGTAAAGCGCGCCCTTCATTTGTTATTGACGAGGATTAAATGCCGAAGACTGGCCTCTATCTTCTGCAGGGCATCTCGCCCGCGCAAGTCGCAGCCTCGCCCTTCGACGTTCGCGTGATCGACGCCTACGACGAGGACGGCACGCTGTGGACGCGGGATCAGGTGACGCAGATGGGAGGCGGCTCGGCCGACCCGCACCTGTTGCTGGGCTATTTCAGCATCGGCGAAGCGGAGACATACCGCGACTATTTCAAGACGATTCCGGCCTCGGCGCTCGGACCGGAGAATCCTCAATGGAAGGGAAACTTCGAGGTTGCGTACTGGACGGATGCCTGGAGGCAGGTCGCGACGACGTACGTCGATAACCTCATTAAGGCAGGCTACGACGGCGCCTATTTCGATGTCGTCGACGAGTATCAGACCGCCTGGGCGAAGAGCCACGTCGCCGACCCGGCTCAGGCAATGGCCGACCTCGTGAAATACCTAGCCGATCATGCGCGAGCTCAGAATCCGAATTTCAAGATCTGGGTGAACAACGCGGAAGAACTTCTGACGAAAGACACCTACTTCAATGCCATAGACGGCATGTTCAAGGAAAATCTCTACTACACCGATTCCGGCCAAAAGCAGCCCTCAGACGAGACCGCCCACAGCCTCGGGCTGATGAACAAGATGCTCGCCGCCGGAAAGGACGTCATCGCGATCGAGTACGTCAGCGGTTCGGACAAGGTCGCCGATGTTCACGCCCAGGCCGACCGCGACGGACTCGGCAGCTATGTGGCCCATCTCGACCTCGACGGCATCGACTACGAGGGTGTCCGACCCGGCGTCGGCGCGCCCACCAACCCGGCCGAGCCGGCATCCCCGGCGCCGGCGGATCCGGTCACGGGGCCTGATGCGCCGATTGCCGGGACTCCATCCACGCCCGCTCCCGAAGACGGGACCGAGCGCGGCACTGACGAACGCCCGGGCGCTCATCACCACCGGCATGACGGTCATTCCGGCGGTGAGGATCCGCTGGCGAGCCTCGACGATTCCTTCGTCTTCCGCGGCTCCGACGAGGCTTGCGGCTCCGGGCGCGGTTCGCATCGATCGGGAGAGGTCGATGCCGGCCTCGACCCGATGGGCCTCTACCTGCAGCATGGCTGGGGCAGCCACCATCACGGCCACCACGACGCCGCCTGACCGCGGCGTCTGCCCGACTGCGAGGTCAGGGAGAACGGGGCGCCACGGCGCGGGCGGGATTGCCGACCACCGTGGCCCCCACCGGCACGTCGCGCGCGACCACGCTGCCGGCTCCGATGATCGCGTCATCGCCGACGGTGACGCCGGGAAGGATGATCGCCCCGCCGCCGATCCAGACGTTGCGCCCGATGCTGATCGGCCGCCCGAACTCAAGGCCGGACCGCCGGACCTCCGGATCGCGCGGATGGTCCGCGGTCAGGATCTGCACGAGCGGCCCGATCTGCGTGGCATCGCCGATCCGAACGGAGACGACGTCGAGGATCACGCAGTTGAAGTTGAGGAAGACGCCGGCGCCGAGCGCGACATTGTAGCCGTAATCGCAGAAGAAGGGCGGCCGGATCACCGCATCCGGCCCCACCTCGGCGAGGCGCTCGGCGAGCAACCGCCGCCGGTCCGACGCCGGGAGACCGAGCGAGGCATTGTAGCGCACGAGCCAAGCCCGGGTCTGCGCAAGATCGGCCTGAAGCTCGGGACATCCCGCGTGATAGAGATCGCCCGCGAGCATCTTCTCTTTCTCGGTCCGACTCATCGCGCTCCCCGCCTTGCCGCCCTTCCGCAGGGCTTCGCCACTCCCATCGCACGGGCACCACACGATCTGAAGCGCGCTCGCGGATCGGTGATATTTCGAGGCTGGGGGACATAAACTGCGGCTGGCGCGCGGATCTGAAATCCCTGACTTCACGCGCCGTCAGCATCCCGGCAGATTGAAGCAAATTCCGCCACATCATCCGATCGCCTCGGCGAGTGCGCTGTCAGATTCGATAGCGATGAGCATAATCTGCTCGAAAGCAGATTGACTCACCTCGTGTCGATCAAGCGGGCCTTCACGCGTTGAATGCTAAACGTCAACACGGCGCGCTGAGAATGCTGTCCAGAGCAGTCACGAGACGACAGGCATGCGACATCTCGTTACTTTCCTCAGCCTGTTCCGGATAGCGCCCGATCGTCCGGACCTGCACATCGCGCAGATCAAGTCCGTCAGCCGACAGGCGCCGCTCTTCTTCGGCATCATGACCCTCAACGCCGCGCTGCTCGTCTACACGCATGCCGGTGTCGCGCCGGCGTATCTCACCTACCTCCCGATGGCGGTCGTGGGATCCGTGTCCGTCATTCGGTGTCGGGCCTATCATCGGCTCTCGAAGGCCACGCTCGATGCGGCGGTCGCCTACCGGCAGTTGCGCATGCTCAACGCGATGGTCGTCGTGCTGCTGGTCTCGCTCCTGATCTGGTGCCTCGCATTGATGAGCTTCGGCGACGTCTACACGCGCATGCACGTGATGTTCTTCGTCGTGTTCGGGATCATGGCCTGCGTCTTCGGCCTGCTGCATGTCCGCTCGGCGGCGCTGATGGCCGTGACGATCGCACTCCCGGCGAGCCTGTACTTCTTCGCGACGGGCAACGGGACGCTGCGCGCCATCGCGGTCGCGTTCCTCGCGCTCGCTGTCACGACCTCCTATCTCGTCTTCGTGTATCATCGGGTCTTCACCTCGCTGGTGCAGCAGACGAGCGAACTTCGGCGGCTCAGCGACGACAATCTGCGCCTCGCCAACGTGGACCTCCTCACGAACCTCCCGAACCGCCGCAGCTTCTTCTCGAAGTTGCAGGCTGTGCTGAGCGAACGGAAGGAAAGCGGCTTCGAGGTCCAGGTCGGTCTGATCGACCTCGACGGGTTCAAGCCCGTCAACGACACCTACGGACATCCGGCAGGGGACGCGCTGCTTCGCGAGATCGGCAGCCGCCTGCACGCGTTCTGCGACGAGCATGTCTTCCTGGCGCGCCTCGGCGGCGACGAATTCGGCATCGTCGTCGCGGCACCCGGTGGGTGCGTACCGTCCGCCGAACTGGGAGCATCGCTCGCGGCAGCCCTGTCGCAGCCGATCCGCTTGGCAAAGGGCGTCGTCCATGTCGGTGCGACGATCGGCTTCGCGGCGGCGCTCGCCCACGAGGACAAGCCCGACCGCATCATCGAGCGGGCCGACAGCGCGCTCTACCATGCCAAGGCGAATGCCCGCGGATCGACGATCGTGTTCACGCAGGATCTCGACCAAGCCCTGCGGCGACGAGACCTGATCGTGCAGGGCCTGCGCCAAGCGGACTTGGAGGCGGAACTCCTTGTCCTGATGCAGCCGATGGTGGACGTGGTGCGCAACCGGGTGGTCGCCTTCGAGGCCCTTGCGCGCTGGCACAGCCCGTTTCTCGGACTGGTCTCGCCCTCGGAGTTCATCCCGGTGGCCGAATCCTCGGACCTGATTCAACCGATCACCGAACTCCTCCTTCGGAAGGCGCTGGCCCCGGTATCCCTCTGGCCCCTTGATATCGGGCTCTCCTTCAACCTGTCGGCGCGCGACATCATCTCGCCCCATCTCGTGCGCCGGATGGGGCGCATCATCGCCGAGAGCGGCGTCACACCGGAGCGCATCACCTTCGAGGTGACGGAAACCGCGCTCATTGGTGACTTCGAGCAGGCCAAAGCGAACCTTGAGGGCTTGAAGGCGATCGGTTGCCGCATCGCGCTCGACGATTTCGGCACCGGCTTCTCAAGCCTCAGCTACGTTCATCGCCTGCCCCTCGACAGGCTCAAGATCGACCGATCCTTCACGAGCGAGATGGAGAGCGTCCCGGTCTGCCAGGACATCGTGGAAACGATGCTGCTCATGAGCCGCAATCTCGGCCTCGGCTGCGTGGCCGAGGGTGTGGAGAGCGGGGGGCAGATGGCTCTCCTGCGGTCTCTCGGCTGCGAGACCATGCAGGGCTTCTACTTCCACAGGCCGATGCCGATCGAGCGCGTGGCCGGGTTCCTGGAGCGCTTCGCCGATTCCGCCCTCGTCCCGGGAACCGCCTGCGCCGCATGAGCGGCGGATTGTCAGGGGATCCGGCGCCGCCGGCCGCGGCGGCGCTTGAGGCGCGGCCCGGCCTCCGCGAAAGTGGCGCCGTGGGCCCGATCCTGACTCGAGCCCGGACGAGGCGCTCGATGCAGAACCAGACGACAGAGAGCGGACAGATCGCACCGCACCCACCCGGCGCGCCGGCCACCGGCCGCGAGGAGGGCCGCTTGGCGCAACTCGGCATCCGCTTCACGGCGTGGGCCGAGCGCTGGTTTCCGGACGCTTTCATCTTCGTCGCCATCGCCGTCGTGATCGTGGCACTCGGCGCCCTGCTCAACGGCGCCCCGGCGATGGCGGTCGCCAAGAGCTTCGGCGACGGATTCTGGAGCCTGATCCCCTTCACCATGCAGATGGTCTTCGTCACGATCGGCGGATACGTCGTGGCGACCTCGCCACCCGTTCAGGCCCTGATCGACCGCCTCGCGCGCCTGCCCAGGTCGGGGCGCGGCGCCGTGGGCTTCGTCGCGGCCGCCACCATGCTCTCCTCGTTCCTCAGCTGGGGCCTGAGCCTGATCTTCGGCGGCCTCCTCGCCCGCGCGCTGGCGCGGCGCACGGACCTGCGCATGGACTACCGTGCGGCGGGTGCCGCGGCCTATCTCGGCCTCGGTGCCACCTGGGCCCTCGGTCTCAGTTCCTCGGCCGCGCAGCTCCAGGCGAACCCGGCGAGCTTGCCGAAGGCGCTCCTCGCCATCACCGGCGTTATCCCGTTCAGCGAGACGATCTTTCTCTGGCAATCCATGCTGGTGGCGCTGATCCTCTTCGTCATCTCGGTGGCCATCGCCTACGTGTCGGCTCCCGGTCCGGCGAACGCGGTGACCGCCGAGGATCTGAACGTCGATGTCGCCAAGGAGGGCGACGATCTCGGCCGTCCGAAACAGCCGGGCGACTGGCTGGAGCACGCGCCGCTCCTCACCGTGCTCCTCGTCGCCATCGCGGCGGGCTGGATCGTTCAGGAATTCGCGCGGCAATCCTGGATTACCGCGATCTCGAACCTGAACACCTACAATCTCCTGTTCCTGACGCTCGGCTTGCTGCTGCACTGGCGCCCGAAGAGGTTCTTGGTTGCGGTCGCGCGTTCCGTGCCCGCCACCGCCGGCATCCTGATCCAGTACCCGCTCTACGCGGCGATCAGCGCCATGCTGACCGGCGCCAAGAACAGTGCCGGTGTCTCGACGTCGGACGTCATCTCCCACGCCTTCGTCAGCCTGAACACCACCGGAAGCTTTCCGCTCTCGATGGGCGTCTATTCGGCGGTGCTGGGCTTTTTCGTCCCCTCGGGCGGCGGCAAGTGGCTGCTCGAAGCGCCCTACGTGATGCAGGCGGCCAACGAGCTGAAGGTCCATCTCGGATGGGCGGTGATGGTCTACAATGCCGCCGAAGCCCTGCCCAACCTGATCAATCCGTTCTGGATGCTGCCCCTGGTGGGGATCCTCGGCCTCAAGGCGCGGGACATCGTCGGCTTCAGCTTCCTGCAACTGCTGATCCATTTGCCGGTGGTATTATTCCTGCTCTGGGCGCTCGCCTTCACGCTGACCTATCACCCGCCGGTGATTCCCGGCTGACCTGTACCGCAGATCGCGGGTAAACCGGCTCGGCGGATGTCCTCTGAGGATGCCGACAGATCGCGGCCGATCTCACCACGTCAGATCGGCCGCATGGCGCTCGCAATCAACCTCTGATTTCAGCAGCACAGCAGGCGCGATGACCAGCATTGAGAAGATCAGGCATCTTTGAACATTTAATGTTCTGAGACTAGAATTCCGCCAGAGATACCTTTCCTACGGATATTCATTGTTCCTTGTCAGTTCAATGCGACCGTCGATCAAACTACCGTACTTGATCGGTCGATGGCATTGGCGAAGATGGCCTTATCACCCCATGAGACCGTCCCGGCAGCGACCGAGACCACGTTGCGCGTCAGGCTCGCGCAGGCGAGGGCACTCTCGAAAAATGCGCCCTTCTTCTACGCGGTGCACAGCTGCAACGCCCTCTTTCTCAGCTACGCCTATCTGGACGTTGCTCCGCTCTGGCTGACCGCAGGCCCGCTCGCCGTCCTGCTCCTCGCCTTCGCCCTCCGGAGCGGCCGTCATCTGCAGCTCGCCCGACGCGAAACCAGGCCGGCGACGGCAAACCGGCAGATCATCAAGGTCAACCTGCTGACCGGCCTTCTCGTGCTGGCGACCTGCGTGTGGAGCTTCAGCCTCGCCCCCTACGGAACTCCAGAATTGCGGATGCTGGGGCTGTTCTATGACGCATTCACGATCATCCTGTGCGCGGTCAGCCTCATGCACGTGCGCTCGGCGGGGTTCACTGCCCTATCGGGCCTCGTTCCCGTCTCGATCGCCTCCATGGCCATCGGAAGCGACACGATGCAGGCGGCGGCGGTCACCTTTCTGGTCAGCGGCGTGGCGGTCCTGTACCTGATCCTGCTGTACTCGAAGAGCTTCCATCGATTGGTCGGGCAGCATGGTGAGCTGAAACGTGTCAGTGCGGAGGCGCGAAATTTAGCTCGGCTCGACCTTCTGACGAGCCTGCCGAACCGGCGCAGCTTCTTCGCGGATCTCGAGGCTATCGTCGCGTCGGCTGCTCCCGATGCCGAGATTCACCTCGCGGTCATCGACATCGACGGCTTCAAGACCGTCAACGAGATGTACGGCCACGCGGTCGGGGATGAGATTCTCCGAGAGGCGGCGCTCCGGCTCGTCGGCATTTGCGGCGCCCCGCACACGCTCGGTCGCCTGGGCGGCGACGAATTCGGCCTGATCTTCGGGCTCGGACTGAGCGGAGACGAGGCGTTCGCACGCTGCACAGAGATCGAAGAGGACTTGCGGGCGCCCTTCCTTTTGCCGGACAGGATCGTCCGTATCGGCGTCTCGATCGGACTCGCGAGCGCGCAGGTTGCGAGCAGCGATGCGGCTCATCTTCACGAGCAGGTCCACTACGCCCTCCGCGAAGCCAAGCTCGATCCGCGAGCAAGCTGCCAGCGTTTCACCCGCGAGCAGGAGGAGCGAATGAGCCGCGCGAATCGTGTGGCGGCAGCCCTGCGGAACGCGGATTTCCGGCGCGAGCTGAGCCTTGTCTTCCAGCCGGTGATTGATGCTGAGCGCAATGGCATCATCGCCTTCGAGGCTCTCGCCCGGTGGACCAGCCCGGAGATCGGGGCGATCTCACCCGTCGAGTTCGTGACAGCCGCCGAGAAAACCAGCCTCATCGGCTTGATGACCGATGTGCTGCTGACCAAAGCTCTGGAGGCTGCCGCGACATGGCCGCCGACTGTGCACCTCTACTTCAACCTGTCAGCGCGCGACATCACGATGCCGGATTTCGCCGTTCGGGTCGCCGACATCGTCCGTGCGAGCGGCGTCACACCTGGCCGGATCGCCTTCGAGGTGACCGAGACGGCGATCATCGGAGACTTCGCAGCCGCGAAGCAGACTTTGGACGCCCTCAAGGAACTCGGGGTGTCGATCGCCCTCGACGATTTCGGCACGGGCTTCTCCAGCCTGAGCTACGTCCACCGGCTGCCGATCGACAAGCTGAAGATCGACAGGTCCTTCACGAGCGAGATCCTGACGAACCGCACCTGCCGCGACATCGTGCGGTCGGTGATCGGACTATGCCAGCAACTCGGGATCGACTGCGTTGCGGAAGGCGTGGAGACCCACACGCAGATGATGCTGCTCGGCCGCCTCGGCTGCCGCAGCATGCAAGGCTTCTACTTCGCGAAGCCGATGCCCACCGAGGAGGCGGCCTGCCTCGCGCGGACACCGCGCGCCCCCGGCTCCGGAGTGCGCACCGAAGTCATCCCGGCGGCCTGATCCTCAGCGTCCGCGGCGAGGCAGCAGCGGAGCGAGAGCAGCCAGGAGCCAGCCGAGCATCAGCAGGATGCCGCCGCTCGGCGCCGCTTTAGGGAACAGGGGGACTTGCGCGAGCGCCCGCAAGGCAAGGTCCCCACAGAAGAGGGCGAGGCCGAGGAGCAGGATCGCCGCGGCGGCTCGCGCGACGGGCGGCCCCATCAAGCCGGCGCGACCGAGGCCGACGATCGCGAGAATGGCGGGCGCATGGAAGAGGAGGAACTGCGCCGCGATGCGCAGCGAATCGCCCTCCGTCGGCCTGTGCGCGGCCGCTGCACTGCCAACGACGCCGAGCAGTCCCGCGGACGCGCCGAGGGCAAGGAGGAGGCGATCGGCAAGGCTCGGCGTCATCGCGCGGACGCCTCAGCCGCCATGCTCGGCGATCAGCCGAGCGATGCTCGCCCGCAGCTCGGGAATCCCGCGGGAATCACGGCTCGAGGTCAGGAGCACGTCGGGATAGGCGGCCGGACGGCGGGCGATCGCAGCCTCGGTGCCGCGGATGCGCGCCTCGACCTCCGACTTCTTGAGCTCGTCGCCCTTCGTCAGCACGATCTGATAACTCACCGCCGCCTTGTCGAGGCCGTCGAGGACATCGGTGTCGATCGCCTTGAGGCCGTGGCGGCTGTCGATCAGCATGAAGACCCGGGCGAGATTGGCCCGGCCGCGCAGATAGGCGTGGATCAGCTCCGTCCACGCGGCGACCTTGGCCTTCTCGACCGCGGCGAAGCCGTAGCCCGGCATGTCGACGAGGGTGAAGCGGCCGCCAATGTCGAAAAAGTTGAGCTGCTGCGTGCGCCCCGGCGTGTGCGACGTGCGGGCGAGCGTGGTCCGTCCGGTCAGCGCGTTCACGAGGCTCGACTTGCCGACGTTCGAGCGGCCGGCGAAGGCGACTTCGACACCCTTCATCGGGGGCAGGCTGCCCAGGGAGGGCGCGGCCGAGAAGAAGTCGGCCGCACCCGCGAAGAGCAGACGGCCGGCCTCGATGAGGGTGGGATCGATCTCGGAAGAATCTGTCATGTCGCTAGCGAGGCCGCGGCTCACGCCGCGGCCCTGGATGCCCTCACGGTCAGCTCTTGGCCGCCGCCTTCTCGGATGACGAGCGGCGGAACGTGCTCTTCAGATTGTCCCATAGCTCAACCTTCACGCCGTTGCGGCGCATGATGACGTATTGCTGGATCACCGAGAGGAGGTTGTTCCAGGCCCAGTAGATCACCAGACCCGCCGGGAACGAGCCCAGCATGAACGTGAAGATGATCGGCATGAAGGTGAAGATCTGCGCCTGAACCGGGTCCGGCGGCGCGGGATTCATCTTCATCTGGACGAACATCGTCACACCCATGATGAGGGGCCAGATGCCGAGATGGATGAAGTCGGGCGCCGCGAACGGGAGCAGGCCGAAGAGGTTCAGGATGCTCGTCGGATCGGGTGCTGCAAGGTCCTGGATCCAGCCGAAGAACGGCGCGTGCCGCATCTCGATCGTTATGAACAGGACCTTGTAGAGCGCGAAGAAGACCGGGATCTGGATCAGGACCGGCCAGCAACCGGCGACCGGGTTGATCTTCTCCTTCTTGTAGAGCTCCATCATCGCCTGCTGCTGCTTCATCTTGTCGTCCGCATAGCGCGTGCGGATCGACTGCATCTCCGGCTGGACAGCCTTCATCTTGGCCATGGAGACGTAGGAGCGATTGGCAATCGGAAGGAAGAAGATCTTCAGGATCAGGGTCACGACGAGGATCGAGACACCGAAATTGCCGAAGAGGTGGAAGAAGAAGTCCAATGCCCGGAACATCGGCTTCGTGATGAAGTGGAACCAGCCCCAGTCGATCATCAGATCGAACTGCTTGATACTCAGGTCCCGCTCGTAGGCATTGATGGTGTTGACCTCCTTGGCGCCCGCGAACAGGCGCTGGGTCGAGGCGACCGTGGCGCCCGGCTCGACGCTGCGGCCGTCGGCGCGCACGCTGGCCTGGTAGACCTTGGTCGCGCCCTCCGAGCGCTCGGTGAAGGCGCCGGTATAGGCGGTCGCCTGATCGGGGATCGCTGCGGCGGCCCAGTACTTGTCGGTGATGCCGACGAAGCCTCCGGTCACGTTTGCCCACGCCTTGCCCTTCGTGGTCGGGCCACCGTAGGCGGGCTCCTTGGCAAGGTGGTCGTAGGTGTATTCCTGCAGGCCATCGGCGCCGAGCACGCCGATCAGGCCCTCGTGCAGCACGTAATAGCCCTGGGTGTGCGGCTTACCCCAGCGCGAGACAAGGCTGTAGGGAAAGAGGGTCAGCGCATTCCCGCCCTTGTTCTCGACCTCGTCGCGGACCGTGAACATGAACTTGTCGTCGACGGCGAGGATGCGGCGGAACACGAGGCCGGCGCCGTTCTCCCAGCTGAGCGTGACGGGCTTGCCGGGAGACAGCACCTCCCCATCCGCCTTCCAAACCGTCTCGTTCGTCGGCAGCGCGCCCGCATTCTGGCCGACCCAGCCGAACTCGGCATAGTAGGGCGTCTCGGTTCCGGCGGGCGAGAAGAGGACGATGCGCGGGCTCTTGTCGTCCACGGTCTCGTGGTAGTTCTTCAGCGAGACATCGTCGATGCGACCGCCCTTCAGGGCGACCGATCCGCTGAGAGCCGGGGTCTCGATGCGGATGCGGGGCGAACGGGCGAGCGCGGCCTCGCGCGGCTCGGGTGCACCCTGGTTCGGCAGGGTTCCGGGAGCGGGTGCGGCGGGGCCGCCCTCCTTCGGGCTCGGAGAGGGGATGCCGTCCGGCGTCACGCCGGGGCTCTGCTGAGCGGCGGCGTTCTGCGCCGTCGCCTGCCGCTGCTGCTCCACGCGGGGCGCCGCGACAAAGTAGGTCCAGCCGAGCAGGACCACGAGCGACAGCGCGATCGCCACGATCATGTTGGTCTTGTCATTGCCCATTGCTGGATCCGTCGCACGCGTGAGTATCGGGGGAGGGGAGGCGGCGCTCCGCCTCCGTCATCGGCCGAGCGTCCGCCCGGGGACCGCTATGGCGGGTAGGTGTGGATCCACGATCGCCCGCACCAGGGGCGCGGCCCTGCGACCCGCCGGGCTTCGGCCCGCGCGGCTTCGTGACCGCTGCAAGCGCGCGACGCAGGTCGTCCTTCAGGGTCTCGAAGGGGGCGGTGAGCGCCGGGCGGCGCGCGATCAGGACGATATCGGCGGAGGTCACCGGTGCTTCCTCGGCCACGGCATCGACGGCCTGACGCAGGCGCCGCCGTATGCGGTTGCGCTCGGTGGCGTGGCCGACCCGCTTCGTGATCGTGAAGCCGAGATGCAGTCCCGTGGCGGGCACACCGTCGCGCAGCTCACCCGATTCGCGGATCCGGCCCTGAGCCGTCATCCGCTCGGTATGGAAGCGGCGGCCGGCGGCCGCCGCCAGGAAATCGGCCCGTCGCCGCAGCCGTTCGATCGTTGCCACCGGCGCGCGGCCGTCGAGCGCGCCGCAACGGGCGCGCCGATCGGATTACGCCGAGAGGCGCTTGCGGCCGTGAGCGCGCCGGGCCGCGATGACCTTGCGGCCGCCAGCGGTGGCCATGCGGGCGCGGAAGCCGTGACGGCGCTTCCGCACGAGCTTGCTCGGCTGATAGGTTCTCTTCATGGCTCAAGGCCTCCAAAGGTCGAGGCGCGATCGCGGGCGGCAGGTTCCGCGCCGGACCTTCGCGTCCTGAAATTGTCTGCAAGCGCGAAGGGCGCCCAAACGGGGCGCCACGTCGCGACGAGGCGGCTTATGGCGGAAGGGGTTTCGGGAGTCAACGTTCAGGGCAGGGTTCAGGGCAAGGCGCGGGAGGCTTTCCGCGAGCCGCGGACCCGGCTCAATGCCCCTCGAATTCCATCAGGGTCCGCACCGGGACGCCGAGGTCGCGCAGCCGCTGAGCGCCGCCGATCTCCGGGAGGTCGATGACGAAGCAGGCGGCCACCACCTCGGCGCCGGCCTGTCGCAACAGGGTCACCGCCGCCGTCGCTGTGCCGCCCGTGGCAATCAGATCGTCGACGAGCACCACCCGGTCGCCCGGCCTGATGGCGTCGACGTGGATCTCGATCTCGTCGGTGCCGTACTCGAGCGCGTAGGCGATCGAGACGGTCTTGTGCGGGAGCTTGCCCTTCTTGCGGATCGGCACGAAGCCCGAGGAGAGCTGGTGGGCGACCGCGCCGCCCAGGATGAAGCCCCGTGCCTCGATCCCCGCGACCTGATCGATCCTCCCGCCCGCATAGGGGTGCACCAGCGCGTCGACGGCGCGGCGGAAGGCCCGCGGGTCGCTGAGCAGCGTGGTGATGTCGCGGAAGATGATCCCGGGCTTCGGGTAATCGGGAATCGAGCGGATCGATTCCTTCAGGGCGACGTGGCGACGGGCGTCCATGCGGCAGGCTCTCTCAGCGGTCGGCAGCGCGGGTTTTGGCAGATGCCGCGCTCGCTGACCAGCTTCGCAGCGGCACGCACCATCGGCCCCTCGCTCGTGGTCGATGACGCGGATCGGCTAGCCGCGGATCTAGTCGCCAGTCGTCGGCATCTCCGTCTGCCGGACGATGCCGAGGGCCGCCTGACCGGAGGGGTGTTTGGCGCCTCAGGCGGCGCCGCACTTGCGCAGGATGCCGACGAGTTCGCGATGCAGGATCTCGTTGCCGCTGGCGACCGAGCGCGACGCCAGCGGCTCGGTGGCGCCG
Source organism: Methylobacterium segetis (assembly GCF_004348265.1). Lineage (GTDB taxonomy): Bacteria > Pseudomonadota > Alphaproteobacteria > Rhizobiales > Beijerinckiaceae > Methylobacterium > Methylobacterium segetis. The sequence continues at coordinate 26,383 of NZ_SMNT01000028.1, read as the reverse complement.
TCGGCGGAGGTGACGAAGCCGCCGGCCTCGCGCACCAGGATCACGCCGGCTGCCATGTCGTAGGTCTGGAGGTCCCGCTCCCAGTAGAGGTCGAGCCGGCCGCAGGCGACGTAGGCGAGGTCGAGGGCGGCCGAGCCGAGGCGGCGCGTACCGCCCGTCACCGCCATCACGGCGGCGACCTCGCGCAGGAGGCGGGGATGATTGCCGCGGCCGAGATAGGGCGTGCCGTAGGCCGCGAGGGCGTCGGCAAGGTCGGTCCGCCCGGACACGCGCAGGCGCCGGTTGTTCAGGTAGGCGCCCTTGCCGCGCTCGGCAACGAACAGCTCGTCCTTGATCGGGTCGTAAATCACGCCCGCCACGATCTGGCCGTCGCGCTCGAGACCGACCGAGATCGCGAAATGCGGGATTCCGTGCAGGAAGTTGGTAGTGCCGTCGAGGGGATCGACATGCCACGTGTGGCTCTTGTCCTGGCCCTCGATGATCCCGTTCTCCTCCAGCACCAGGCCGTAGCCGGGGCGCGCCCTCATCAGCGCGTCGCGCAGCACCTCCTCGGCCTTGCGATCGGCGGCCGAGACGAAGTTGCCCGGCCCCTTGCGGGAGACCTGCAGGTTCTCGACCTCGCCGAAGTCGCGCTTCAACCCGCGCGCGGCCTTGCGCACGGCATCGACCATCACGGTCATGAGAGGGGAGGAGATCATCGCTGTCCGAACGCTCGCCGGGGTCTGAGGGTTGGCGCGGGTTTAGCGCAAACCGCGAAAAGATCGACCCCGGCTCGCGGGTGGCCGGCATGCGGACGGATCGCCAAGCACGGGTCCCCGCGCGCAGGCGTGAGAGGACCCGGCGCCTGTTCAGGCGGGATCGCCGCGCCTCACTTCGTCATCGCTACGCGCAGGTTCTCGTCGATCTTGTCGAGGAAGCCCGTCGTCGAGAGCCAGCGCTGGTCCGGACCGACGAGGAGGGCGAGGTCCTTCGTCATGAAGCCCGCCTCGACCGTGTCGACGCAGACCGTCTCCAGCGTCGTCGCGAAGGTCGCGAGCGCCGCATTGTCGTCGAGCTTCGCCCGGTGGCTCAGGCCGCGCGACCACGCGAAGATCGAGGCGATCGAGTTCGTCGAGGTCTCCTTGCCTTTCTGGTGCTCGCGATAGTGCCGGGTCACCGTCCCGTGGGCGGCCTCGGCCTCAACGGTCTGTCCATCGGGGGTGAGCAGCACTGAGGTCATCAGGCCGAGCGAGCCGAAGCCCTGCGCCACCGTGTCCGACTGCACGTCGCCGTCGTAGTTCTTGCACGCCCAGACGTAGCCGCCGGACCATTTCAGCGCCGAGGCAACCATGTCGTCGATCAAGCGGTGCTCGTAGAGGATACCCGCGGACTCGAAGCGCGACTTGAACTCGTTGTCGTAGACCTCTTGGAACAGGTCCTTGAAGCGGCCGTCATAGGCCTTGAGGATGGTGTTCTTCGTCGACAGATAAACCGGGTACTTCCGGTTCAGGCCGTAATTCATCGACGCGCGGGCGAAATCGCGGATCGAATCGTCAAGGTTGTACATCGCCATCGCGACGCCGGCCTCGGGGAACTTGAACACCTCCTTCTCGATGACGGTGCCGTCGTCGCCTTCGAACTTGATGGTCAGCCGGCCCTTGCCGGGCACCTTGAAATCGGTGGCGCGATACTGGTCGCCGAAGGCGTGGCGGCCGACGACGATCGGCTGCGTCCAGCCGGGCACCAGACGCGGCACGTTCCGGCAGATGATCGGCTCGCGGAAGATGACGCCGCCCAGGATGTTGCGGATCGTGCCGTTGGGCGACTTCCACATCTCCTTGAGGCCGAACTCCTTCACCCGCGCCTCGTCGGGAGTGATGGTGGCGCATTTCACGCCGACGCCGTGGCGCTTGATGGCGTTGGCGGCATCGACCGTGACCTGATCGTGGGTGGCATCCCGATGCTCGACACCGAGGTCGTAATAGTCGAGATCGATGTCGAGGTAGGGGTGGATCAGCTTGTTCTTGATCTCTGACCAGATGATCCGGGTCATCTCGTCGCCGTCGAGTTCGACGACGGGTTTCGCCACCTTGATCTTGTTCATGGTCGCCTGCGCCTTCCTGGTCCTGAGACTGGCCCTGAGCCCTCGGGCGGCGCCCTCGCAAGCGGGATGCCGCGCTCGGCGCCGTCCATAGCGCGCTGCAGCGCATCGTGGAAGGTTGGGCCGGGGCCGCTCCCTCTGACAAGCAGCGGCCGTTGTCATCCCCGATCCGGCCGACCCGCCGCCGACGATGAGGGCCGGTCGCTACTGCGTGAGACGGGCTACGGCGGTCGCCTGCACGAACATGGCCTGGAGCGCGTCGTTGATCTCCGTGTCGGTGCTTGCCGAGCGGTAGAAGCCGGGAGAGGCGCAACTCTGGAGTATCTTCGGCAGGCCGGGGATGAGAGCGTTCACCTTTACGTTCTCGTATGCGACGTTCTGGTTGTGCGTTGTGACCAACTGCTCGTACGGGATGTAGAGGATCGAGATCGTCACCCCGCGTGCCTTCAGAGCCGCGCAATTGGCCGTTTAGATCTGCTTCGGCTGCGAGCCCGTCCAGCCCGTCCCGTTGTCCCAGTACTGGTCGTTCTGCAGCCCGTCGGTCACGAGGAACACGAACGGTATCGGCGCGGCGGAACTGGTGCCGTTGCCGATCCGAGTGATCTTCTTGTTGATCGCGGGCAGCACGTTCTCGAAATGCGTTCCGCCGCTGCCCTGCGGTTTCGTGGAATCACCGACGTCCATGCAGTTTTTAAGATTGGACGCCGCGCTCTTGAGGCTGTCGAGATCGTTCGTCGAGTCGCCCGCCACCGCCATGTAGCTCACGAACAGGCGCCAAATCGGGCTGAAGACGGGCAGGGCGTAGAAGATCTGCAGATATTCGTACGAGCCGGGCTTGCCGGGGCAGTAGGCCGTCGCGCCGTTGTTCATCGGCACGGCCACGAGCCCGCTCTCGTCAGGCTTCACGAAGGCGTAGTAGCCCCCGGCCGAAGGATCCGCCGTCTTGAGGCTCGTCACGATGTTCGCGCAGGTGAGTCCGATCCCGAGCTGGGGGCGGATTTCAGCCGAGCGGAAGCCGTCTGCTGTCGCCGAATCGGTACCGAGCGCACCGACCATGATCCGGCGTGCGGATGTCGCAGCAGCGCGCTCCAGGCCGGCATAGGCGTAGAGGAAGAGCGCCGCCTACATGATCTCGAGGAGAGCCAGGAAGAGGATCGGCGAGACGAGGGCGAATTCGAGCGCGGTGGCGCCCCCTCGCTCCCGGCGAAGGTCGCGGCATGCGCCGATCCATCGAGCAAGGTGTGCCCCATCGTGACAGGACCTGAGATCGGATGCAGTCCCTGCAGATCCGCGCCATGCGAGCCCCTTGGCCCCGGACGACCGCTTCTCAGATTGAGCGACATGGATTGATAGAGCGGTCAGCCGCGCGCCCACATTCCGCCGGTTCACTGGGAAAAACCGGTCAGATTGCACAAAATCGAATTGTCCGCCGCCTGAGCCACCCTGAAAAGAGAAAAAATCGCTCTTTAACGCGGCACCACACGCGGGCCAGGCGCGGCAGCCTCTGGATTCGTCGAGCGGGAGCGCGCAGAAGGTCGCTGCCAAGGCGCCGGAGGGCGCCTACGATCCCGTCCACGCCGCCCATGCCACGAGAGACCTCAACCGAGATCCCGCTCGGGATCGCCCCCGTCATCATCCTCGTCGAGCCGCAACTCGCCGAGAATATCGGCATGACCGCCCGCGCCATGGCGAATTTCGGGCTGTCGGAGCTTCGCCTCGTCAATCCGAAGAACGGCTGGCCCAAGAAGGGCGTGCGTGAAGCCGCCTCGGGCGCCACGCACGTCCTCGACACGGCGCGGATCTACGCGGACGTTCCGGAGGCGATCGGGGACCTGAACTACGTGCTCGCCACGACGGCCCGGGAGCGCGGACAGATGAAGCGGGTTTTGGGACCGGACGAGGCCATGCGCGAGGTCGTGGCGCGCGACGGGCAGCGCGTCGGCATCCTGTTCGGCCGCGAGCGTGTCGGCCTCAGCAACGAGGAAGTGTCGCTGGCCGATGCCATCGTCACCTTCCCGGTCTCGCCGGACTTTCCCTCCCTCAACCTCGCCCAGGGCGTGCTCCTCACCGGCTACGAGTGGCGGCGCGCAGCGGGGCGCGCCCGTCTGCCCTTCTCCGGTGAGATGCTGTCGCCGCCGGCGACCCGAGAAGCCCTGCTGTCGCTGTTCGACAGCCTGGAGGCGGCGCTCGGCCGAGCTGGCTACTACCCGGCCGACAAGCGCGAGATCATGGCCCGCAACATGCGCGACATACTCCACCGCATGTCCATGACCGAGCAGGACGTGCGCACCCTGCGGGGTGCCCTTCGCGCGCTGACCCTGCCGCGAAGGAGCGGACGCTCCGACGAACGCGGGCGGGACGGGGATTAACACCCGGCATTAACGCGGCCTCTAGGATTTCCACCGGACAATCCGGGCCGCCATGGATCGTAGAAACCTGAAGAGCATCAGCGGAGAGCTCGCCTGCGCGGAGCGCGAGGCGGCCTTCCAAACGGCGCGCCTGCCGGAGACGCTACGACACGCCCGCCTGCTGTTCGGCCTTTCGGTGGTCCTGAACTTCATGTTCCTGGCGAGCGACTGGCGGTTCTACGGGGATCCGCACTTCCTCGTGGCGGTGCCGGCCCGGCTCGCCCTCGTCATCACCTCTGTCCTCTGCCTCGGCGGCGCCCCCTACATCCGCAGCTTCCCGGCCCTGCAACGGCTTCTTCTGGGCTGGGAAGCTGTGACGGCGCTCGGCGTCGCACTCCTCGTCTCGTCCCGCTCCGACATCGCCCTCTACGTGGTGCTCCTCCTGCCGGCGATCTTCCTTCTCGTCGTCCCGACGAGCTTTCGCTGGACGATTCTGGTCGGCACCGGCACGTCGAGTTTGCTGCTGGCGAGTTACATGCTGCCTCCGCCGCTGCCGGCCACCGCGCTCGGCCTCGCGCTCGCCGCAGCCATCGCCAACGCCGCGCTTCTCCTCGTCGTCGTGCGATCCAACAGGCTGCGGCGCCTGGAATGGCTGGCCATGCAGGCCGAACGGCATGCTCATGAGAAGCTCGACGAGAGCCGCCAGCTCTTCGAAACCCTGTTCAAGGCCGTCCCGATCCCCGTCAGCGTGACCGACCTGCCCGACGGGCGGATCATCAGCATGAACGACGCGGCGCTGCGCTTCTTTGGCATCGACGAGGGTAGCGACCCGTCGGGCTGCACGACGCGGGACCTCATCGCCCTGTCGGAACGACGTCAGATCCGGGACGAGCTCGAGCGGAACGCCTCCGTGCGCGATCTCGAGACGTCCGTTCGGACCGTCGGGGGCGAGGCGCGCGATGTCCTGCTCTTCGCCGATCGGGTCGAGATCGGAGGTCGCGCGGGGGTGATCGCGAGCCTCGTGGACATCACGAGCCGCAAGGCCGTCGAGGAGGCGATCCGCGAGGCAGCCAACCACGACGTGCTCACCGGGCTACCGAACCGTGCCCTGTTCCAGGCGACGCTCGACAACGCCCTGCGACGCGCGGAGACGCACGGCTCGCGCGTCGGGCTCATCCTCCTCGACCTCGATGCCTTCAAGGAAGTCAACGACACGCTCGGCCACGATGCGGGCGACCTGCTTCTGAAGGAGGTGGGACGGCGCCTGTCGAGCCTCGTCGGACCGGGCGATCTTGTTGCGCGGCTCGGCGGCGACGAGTTCGTCGTCATCGCCGCCGGCGAACCCGATCTGGCGGAGCCGAGCCGGCGCGTGCACGATCTGGCGCAGGCTGTGCTCGACGGGCTCACCACTCCGATCGCGATCGGCGGCCGCAGCGTCTCGCCCCGGGCAAGCCTCGGGGTCGCGCTCTTCCCCGAGCACGCCCGCAGCGCGGCCGATCTTCTGACAGACGCCGATCTCGCGCTCTACGCGGCCAAAGCCGCGGGGCGCAACCGGGTGACCGTGTTCGCGCCGGCTCTGCGCGCCAGCATCGAGGAGCGGGTCACGGTCGCGCGCGAGGTGCGGGCAGCCCTCGACGAGGGCTGGATCGTGCCCTTCTACCAGCCGAAGGTCTGCCTGGAGACGGGACATATCGTCGGCTTCGAAGCGCTCGCGCGCTGGCGCCATCCGAGCCGTGGCCTCCTCTCGCCCGCCGCCTTCGCCTCCGTCTTCGACGACGCCGAGATCGGCGCACAGCTCGGCTTCCGCATCGCGGAGCAGGTGGCTCGGGACATCCGCCGCTGGATCGGCCTCGGCCTCGATCCCGGCCGGGTCTTCGTGAACCTTTCGACCGCACAATTCGCGGAGGACGATCTCGCCGGACGCCTCCTCGCGATCTTCGCCGCGGCGGGCGTGGACCAATCGCGCTTCGGCGTCGAGGTCACCGAGACGGTCCTGATCGGCGGCCAGGGCGACCGCGTCGCCGGCACGCTGGAGCGCCTGCACGCGGCCGGCGTGCGGGTCGCCCTCGACGATTTCGGGACGGGCTACGCCTCGCTGACGCACCTCAAGAGATTCCCGGTCGACGAGATCAAGGTCGATCGCAGCTTCGTCAACGACCTGACCCACGACGCGAACGACGCTGCGATCGTCACTGCCGTGCTGCAACTCGGGCGCAGCCTCGGCCTCGCGGTCACGGCGGAGGGGATCGAGACGCCCGAGCAGGTCGAGTTCCTGCGCGGCGGCGGGTGCACCTTCGCGCAGGGCTACCTGTATGGGAAACCTGTCGCGGGGAGCCGCGTGCCCTGGCTCCTCGCCCAAGACGCGCGAGACCGGGAGCCGGCACACCTCCTCGCCCAGGCCAGTTGAACGCGCCCGTTAGCCGACCTTGGCCAGGGCCTGCTCGATGTCGGCGATGAGATCCTCGACGGATTCGAGGCCGATCGAGAGGCGCACCGTCTCCGGCCCGACGCAGGCAGCGGCCTTCTCGTCGTCGGCAAGTTGCCGGTGCGTCGTGGTGGCGGGATGGATCGCCAGCGACTTGATCTCGCCGATGTTCACGAGATGGGAGACGAGCTCCAAGCTCATGATGAAACGGATTGCGGCCGCCTCGCCGCCCTTGAGGGCGAAGGTGAAGATCGAGCCCGGACCCTGCGGGACGTAGCGCTTGGCGAGGGCTTCGCCGGGTTGGCCGGGGAGGCCGGGATAGCTCACCCAATCGACCTTCGGATGGTCCTTCAGGTAGGCCGCGACCGCGCGGGCGTTGGCGCAGTGCCGCTCCATGCGAAGCGGCAGTGTCTCGATGCCGGTGAGCGTGAGGAACGCATTCATCGGCGAGAGCCCGGGTCCCAGATCCCGCAGGCCGAAGAGGCGGCAGGCCACCGCGAAGCTGATCTCCGGAAAGCGCTCGGTGATCACGAGCCCGTCGTAATCGGGCCAGGGATCGGTGATGAGGTTGTAGGCGCTGGTCTTCGTCCAATCGAACGAGCCGGCATCGCAGATGACGCCGCCGATCGTCTGGCCCGATCCGCCGAGGAACTTCGAGGTGGAGTGCACCACGATGTCGGCGCCGTACTCGATCGGCCGGATGAGGGCCGGCGAGGCGAGCGTATTGTCCACGACGAGCGGCAAGCCGTGCCGGCGCGCCACCGCGGAGATCCCCTCGAGGTCCATCACCGTGGCGCAGGGATTGACGATGGACTCGCAGACGATCGCGCGCGTCTCCGGCGTGATCGCCGCCTCGAAATCCGCCGGTGACAGGCCCTTCGCGAATTGCGGCTTGAGGTCGTAGCGCCCGTCGAGCCGGCGCATCAATCCGAGCGAGCCTCCGAAGAGCCGCGGCGATGCGACGTAGGCGTCCCCGCTCTTCATCAGCGTCATCAGGACGAGCAGCACCGCCGACTGGCCGGAGGAGACCGCCACCGCAGCCTTCGCGCCCTCCAACGCGGCGACGCGCCGCTCGAGCGCGGCGACCGTCGGATTCGAGCCGCGCGAGTAGGAGAAGCCGGTGCGGCGCATCGCGAAGATGTCGGCCGCCTGCTCGGTCGAGTCGAAGACGAACCCGTTCGTGAAGTAGATCGGCTGGGCCCGCGCGCCGGTCGCGGGGTCCGGAGCGGCGCCGGCATGAATCGCCTGGGTCGCGAAACGGGGGGTACGGGATTCGGCGGACATCGATGGGGACTCGCGCTTGTCTCGGGCGAGGGCGTCAGGCGGCGCGGCGCACGAAGGCACGCAGCGTCCGCACGAGGGTGGTCGGCTCGTAGGGCTTCGGGATGAAGCGGGCGCCGTCCGGCATGTCGTTGGGGCCGGGCATGCCCATGCCGGACACGACGAGAACCGGGATCCGGGGCCAGCGGTCGGCGACGAGGCGGGCGAGGGCGAAGCCGTCCATCGAGCCCTGCGGCATGTCCACGTCCGTCATCAGGACGCCGACATCATCGCGATTCTCCAGTACCTTCAAAGCCTTGTCGGCGTGGGTCGCCTCGACGACAGTGAAGCCGGCATCCGCGAGCGTGTCGGAGGCTTCCATCAGGAGAAGGCCGTCATCCTCGACGAGAAGCACGACGGGTTGCTCGGGGGTATCAGTCATCAGGCCTGAGGTGATCCCTTGAACCGGAACCCGCGGCCTATTCCCCATGCTCCCCGGCGTCAAGGAGCGCGGTCGAACCGCTCTCGGTCGGTTTGACGCGGCGCAGCATGAACCCGGCCCGGGCGCTCAGCCGGTTCCGGCTAGGACCGCCGAGAGCGGCGCCCGCAGGGCGAGGATGGCGCCCGTCTCCGGATAGGTCAGGCTGACCGACCCGCCGAAGCCCTGGACCAGGCTGCGCTCGATCAGCCGCGAGCCGAAGCCGCTGCGGGTCGGCGGCGCGACCGGGGGGCCGCCGCGCTCCTCCCAGCGGAAGCGCAGCTGCGCTTCCCCGCCGTACTCCTCGACATCCCACTCGATCGCCACATGGCCGGATGCCGTCGAGAGGGCGCCGTACTTCGCGGCGTTCGTGCCCAGTTCGTGCAGCATCAGGGCAAAGGTCAGGCCCGGGCGGGGGCCGAGCGTCAGGTTCGGCCCCGTGACGCGGAAACGCTCCCCGTCCCCGTGTAGCGCGATCGTCCCTTCGACGAGGCCGTGCAGATCGACGCTCGACCACGAGCCCTGGATCAGCACATCGTGCGCCTGCGCGAGAGCGGCGAGACGCGCGCCGAGGGCTTCCGCCGCCGCATCGAGGGAGACGGCATTGCGCAGGGTCTGCGCGGCGATGGCCTGGACCATGGCGAGCGTGTTCTTCACCCGGTGCGAGAGTTCCTGCATCAGCAGGGTCTGGCGCGCCTCGGTCTCCTTCAATTCATCGAGATCGAGCTCGTAGACCTCCGCGGCCCGCTCCGCCTCGCGGCGGATGCGGAGATTCTCGGCGGCGACCCGGTCCGCTGCGGCACGGTTTGCGTCGCGCTCGGCCAGGAAGAATCGGCCGAGACGCTCGTGGCGCTGAGCGATCATCACGGTCTGGCGGCGGGCGTGGCCGAGCAGCGCGCGCAGGCGGGCGTTCTCGGCCTCCAGCGCCGTCAGGCGCGGCTCGTTCGCTGCGGAATTGGAAATGGTGCTCGTATACACCCTCGCGCTCCCCGTCCGCGCCGAGCACCGGTCGCTCGCAGGTCGCCCCGTGAGCCGCCGGACATGACGCCTCTCCCCGCCGACCGGCGAGCCGTGGCGACTTCAGCGTCAATTCATCGACGGGAACCGGCGGTTTGCCCGCTTCTCGCTCTCGACGACGGCTCGACGTCTCGCGATTCGGTGGTGAATCGACCGTATCGGGCCGGATCACGATCGGCAAGTAACGATAAAAATGCCCAGAAGAAATCAGCGGTCCGAAAACTTGCCTAAGGGCGTACCGGATCGTGCCATCATTTGTTGCGGCCGAGGAGCACCAGCCAGCCGACGCCGAGGGTGAAGACCATCAGACCGATGGTGATGAAGACCGGCGTGCCGAGATCGATCAGGCGCGGCGCGAGCTGCGTGGCGAAGGCCGCCACCACCAGTGCGACGGCGACGCGGGCGGCAGCCCGCTCGATGCCGCGGGTCACCTTGTCGAGGCCCTTCACCTCGATCTCCACCGTCACGCGACCCTGCTTGAGGCGCACCAGCATGAGGTGAATCAGGGTCGGCAACTCGGAGGCCGCGCCGAACAGGCCAACGCCGAGGGCCTCGGCCTTCCGCCTGATGCCGCGCAGCGAGAACTGCGTCTGCATGGTCGAGCGGACGGTCGGGCCGGCCGCGGCGAAGAGGTCGAAGTTCGGATCGAGGTGGCGCATCACGCCGTCGGCAGTGACGAGCCCCTTGAACAGGATCGCGAGATCGGTCGGCATGGCGAGGTCGTTCTCGCGCGCCATCGTCATGAAGTCCGTCAGGACGAGACCGAGATTGAGCGGGATCGCGGAGTGACTCTCCACGAAGGCCTGCGCCGAGGCTTCGAGCTTGGTGAGGTCGGGGTTCGACGTACCGGTCCAGTCGAGGAGAACGGCCATCAGGCCGTCCGCATCCTGCTTCAGCATTGCGCCGATGAGCACGAGGAGCTGGCCACGCCGCTTCTGCGAGAGCCGGCCGACAATGCCGAAATCGATGAAGCCGATCCGGTTGCCGGGCATCGCCAGCAGGTTTCCGGGATGCGGATCGGCGTGGAACACGCCCTCGATCAGTGCCATGCGCAGGAAGGCGTCGGTGCCCTTCTGGGCCAGCAGCTTCTTGTCGACACCGGCCGCGCGCAGGCCGGCCTCATCGTTCGGCGAGATGCCGTGGATGAACTCTTGGACGAGGACGCGCTCGGAGCACCATTCCCAGTAGATTTTCGGGAAGACGATGTCGTCGCGATCGTCGAAGATGGCCGCGAGCAATTCGCAGTTGCGCGCCTCGTTGAGGAGGTCCAGCTCACCGTTCAGGCCGGCCGCGAGGTGGCGCATCTGCTCGCGCGGCTGGTAGCGGGCCATGTCCGGCCATTCGGTCTCGACGATCCGGGCGCCGTGAGCCATCAGCCGCAGGTCCGCCTCGATAATCTTCCGCAGACCCGGCCGCAGGACCTTGACGACGACATCCTCGCCCGAATGCAGGCGCGCCCGGTAGACCTGGGCGATCGAGGCGGAGGCGATCGGCTCCACGTCGAACTCGGCGAAGACCTCCGAGGGCGGAGCACCGAGATCGGCTTCCAGCTGCGGGCGGATCTGATCCCAGTGGACGGGCGAGACCTGGCTGTGAAGCTTCTCCAGTTCCTCAGTCCAGGCGGGCGCGAGGAGATCCGGGCGACTCGCCAGCACCTGCCCGAACTTGATGAAGGTCGGACCCAGGGCTTCGATGGCCCGACGCAGCCGCTCCGGCTGCGACAGGCGCGTGACGTCGACCCGAGGACCGCGCTTTGGCAGGAGGGGAATGTATCGGAGCCCCAGGCGGTCGACGACCTTGTTCACGCCGAAGCCGATCAGGATCGTGGCGATCTCCGAGAGGCGCTGGCGATCGCGCGCGGCAACGAAGGCGGTTTTCAGCATGGAGGATCACGACCTGTGGCCGCGCGGTCCGACGGCCTCAATGGGCGGGACATCATGCGGGTTCGACTTTTTTAGGGACGGGCCCCGGCCGGCGAAAGCGTGTGCGGGCGAATGCGCGGTGCCGCACGGCGCGCCCCATCGCCGCGCGTGAGCGACGGCCCCGCCATTCGCATGTCCCGGGCTGCCTTGCGCTGCTCTCGCGCAGGGGCGTAAACGCAACCGGGCAGCGTATGCCCGAGGAGAGACCGATGACCGACCGCCTGCCCGGCTTCAACACCCTGGCGATCCACGCGGGCGCGGCGCCCGACGCGGCCACGGGCGCGCGGGCGACGCCGATCTACCAGACCACGAGCTTCGTCTTCGACGACGTGGACCATGCGGCCTCGCTGTTCGGGCTCCAGGCTTTCGGCAACATCTACACGCGCATCACCAACCCGACGAACGCGGTGCTGGAGGAGCGGATCGCGGCGCTCGAAGGCGGTACCGCGGCGCTCGCCGTGGCCTCCGGCCACGCGGCCGAGTTCCTAACCATGCACGCCCTGATGCAGCCGGGCGACGAGTTCGTGGCGGCCAACAAGCTCTACGGTGGCTCGATCAACCAGTTCAACCACTCCTACAAGAACTTCGGCTGGTCGGTGGTCTGGGCGGACACCGACGATCCCGCCTCGTTCGAGCGGGCGATCACGCCGCGCACGAAGGCGATCTTCTGCGAGTCGATCGCCAATCCGGGCGGCGTCATCACGGACATCGCCGCGATCTCGGCCATCGCGAAGCGCCACAACATCCCGCTCGTCGTCGACAACACGATGGCGACGCCGTACCTGATCCGGCCCTTCGAGCACGGCGCCGACATCATCGTGCACTCGGCCACCAAGTTCCTTGGCGGTCACGGCAACTCGATCGGCGGCCTGATCGTCGACGGCGGCAGCTTCAACTGGGCGGGCGACGCGCGCTACCCGATGCTGAGCGAGCCGCGGCCGGAATATGCCGGCATGGTGCTCTCGGAGACGTTCGGCAATTTCGGGTTCGCCATCGCCTGCCGGGTCCTCGGACTGCGCGATCTAGGGCCGGCGCTGTCGCCGTTCAACGCCTTCCTGATCCTGAACGGCATCGAGACCCTGCCCCTGCGCATGCAACGCCACTCGGACAACGCGCTGACGGTCGCGACGCACCTTGCCAACCACGCGGCGGTTGACTGGGTGAGCTACCCGGGCCTCGAGTCCGACAAGTACCATCAGCTCGCCCGCCGCTACACGCCGAACGGGGCGGGTGCCGTCTTCACCTTCGGGCTGAAGGGCGGCTACGAGGCGGGCGTGAAGCTCGTTTCGCACCTGCAGCTCTTCTCGCATCTCGCCAATATCGGCGACACCCGCTCGCTCGTCATCCACCCGGCCTCCACGACCCACCGCCAGCTCACGGACGCTCAGAAGACCGCGGCGGGCGCAGGGCCCGAGGTGGTGCGCCTCTCGATCGGGCTCGAAGATCCGGCGGACCTGATCGAGGATCTCGACGCGGCCCTGACGGCGTGAGAGCCCTATGGCGCACTTTACTGATCCCAATCCCGGTCTCACAGCTCGAGGCCGGGGGTCGAGCGCAGTCCAGTCCCCCGGCTTCGCTCAGAACCGCCAGGCCGTGACAGCCTTCAGGTTCCCGTAGCCGGACAGGGTCGGGATCGCGATCGCAGCGTGGGCGACACCCCGTTCGGCGGGTCCGACGAGCCAAGGCGCATCCACCGTGCAATTCCCGGTGATCGCGGGGAGGCCGGTCGCGAGGACCCTGCCGAGGAGCCCGGCCTCCGGCCCGATCAGGCGGGGGCGCGGCGTGTCGCTCTCCTCGGAGAGACCGGCATCGTAGACGAGGCCGCCGCCCTCGGCAGCGGGGATCCAGATCTCGAAACGCCCGGCGAGCGGCGTGCCGAGGGCCGAGAGGAACAGCATCACCCAGATCCGGCCAGGGTCGTAGTTGCAGGGCAGTCCGAGCCCGAGGCTCAGCCCGACCTGCAGCGCCTCCTCGTGGCGCAGGAAACGCTCAGAGCGGTAGATCTCGCGGAACACCATCGGCATGTCGGAGGCCCAGACGCTGCCCGGAAGCCCGAAGCCGCGGCCGAAGCGTTTCAGCCGCGAGACCGTCTCGAACAGCTGGGCCCCACCGTAATAGCCGTCGTCGAGACCGATCTGCGCGTCGGCTTCGGGATCGTGCTTCCAGACCTCGATCGCTCCGACATGGCGCGCGTCGTCGCCGCAGAGAAATACGACCACGGCCTGGACGCTGTCGCCCGAGAAGATCGGCATCGCGATGCCGGAGGTGAGCCCGGCCTCCGCCGCCGCCTCGATGCGCCGGAAGGACGAGTCCTTCAGGCTCTTGATGACGATCGGGTGCCGGGCCGCCCAGGCCTCTCCGGGTAACCCTTCCCCCATGCGGAATCGGATGCCGCGGCTCGTCTCGGCAAAGGCGGTCAGGTCGCCATAGAGGCCGTCCCCGAAGACGAGTTCCGTGCCGTCGGGGCTGGGCAACCAGACTTCGGCGGCACGGATGAAGGACCGCATCGACATGCGAGAGTCCCCGGGCGGTCAGGCCGCGAGCGCGGGTCGCGCGTGGCGGGCGTAGAGGAACTCCAGCACCTCGGCTCGGCAATGGACGTAATCCTTGTCCTCGACGAGTTCGAGGCGCTTGCGCGGCCGCGACATCGGGACGGTGAGCACCTCGCCGATCGTGGCGGAGGGGCCGTTGGTCATCATCACGATGCGGTCGGAGAGGAGCACCGCCTCGTCGACGTCGTGGGTGATCATGATGACGGTGTTCTTCAGGCGCACCTGGATCTCCATGAGCTGATCCTGGAGATGCGCGCGGGTCAGCGCATCGAGGGCGCCGAACGGCTCGTCCATGAGCAGCACCGTCGGCTCCATCGCGAGCGCCCGGGCAATGCCGACGCGCTGCTTCATGCCGCCCGAGATCTCGTTCGGGCGCTTGTCGGCCGCGTGCATCATGTTCACGAGGGCGAGGTTGTGCTCGATCCAGGCCGCCCGTTCGGCCCGCGACTTGGTACGGGCCAGCACCTTGTCGACGGCCAGCGCCACGTTCTCCCGCACCGTCAGCCAGGGCAGGAGCGAGTGGTTCTGGAAGACGACGGCCCGCTCGGGGCCGGGGCTCGACACCTCCTTGCCGTCGAGGAGCACGACGCCGGTCGAGGCCTTGAGCAGGCCCGCCACGATGTTGAGCACCGTGGACTTGCCGCAGCCCGAGTGACCGATGATCGAGACGAATTCGCCCTTGGCGATCTTGAGATTCACGTCCCGCAGGACTTCCGTCGTCTTGCCGGCGCGCGTGAAGCTGATGCCGACCTGAGAGAGATCGAGATGTGCCATGGTGCCCTCCTCAGGCCGCGCTGGTGCCGCGGGTGACGAGCCGGCCGAGCCCTGCCACGACGCGGTCGAGGATGAAGCCGATGACGCCGACATAGACGAGCGCCACGATGATCTCGCTGATGTGCGAGGAATTCCAGGCGTCCCAGATGAAGAACCCGATCCCGACGCCGCCGATCAGCATCTCGGCCGCCACGATCGCGAGCCAGGACAGGCCGACGCCGATCCTTAGGCCCGTGAAGATGTAGGGCGCGGCCGAGGGGAGCATGATCTTCACGAAGAACTCGACCGGGTTGAGCCGCACCACCGCCGCGACGTTGCGGTAATCCTGCGGAATGTTCCGGATGCCGACCGCCGTGTTGATGATGATCGGCCAGATCGAAGTGATGAAGATCACGAAGATCGCGGACGGCTGCCCGTCGCGGAAGGCGGCGAGGGAGAGCGGCAGCCAAGCGAGGGGCGGGATCGTGCGCAGGACCTGGAAGATCGGGTCCAGGCCCCGCATCGCCCATTCGGACTGGCCGACGAGGGTGCCGAGCAGGATCCCGGCGATGGTGGCCAGCGCGAAACCCAGGGCCACGCGCTGCAGGCTCGCGATGATGTGCCAGAACAGGCCCTTGTCCGTGCCGCCGTTGTCGAAGAACGGATCCGAGATGATCGGCCACGCCTCCGAGAAGACGCGGGAGGGCGCGGGCAGGCCGGCGCCGGGACGCGAGCACGCCACCTCCCAGAACAGCAGGAAGGCCGTGAGCACCACCAGCGGCGGCAGGATCTGCGCGGCGAGCCGCGAGAGCCCCTTGCCCGAGATCCTGAGCAGGCTGCGGGCTTTGATTCCGGCCGCATCGCGGCCGGACGTGCCGAGGCTGACCTTGCCGGCGAGGGTTGCGGGAGAGGCCATCACGCGACCCTCTTGATGCCGAGGCTGGCGAGGTAAGCGGCTGGATCGGCAGGGTCGAAGACCTTGCCGTCGAACATCGTCTCCTTGCCGCGGGAGGTGGAGGTCGGGATCGAGGCGAGCCCGAGCGCCTTGGCCGCGTCGCGCCAGAGATCCTCGCGGTTCACCTTGCCGATCAGCGCCTTGGTGTCGGTCGTCGGGTCGAATTTGCCCCAACGGATGTCTTCGGTGAGGAACCAGAGATCATGGCTCTTATAGGGATAGGACGCGTTGTCCGCCCAATACTTCATGATGTGCGGGCTGTCCTCGACCTTCCGGCCGTCGCCATAGTCGAAATTGCCCTTCATGCGGTCGACGACGTCGTTGACCGCGACGTTGATCCACTGGCGCTTGGCGACGATGCCGGCGAGCTCGTCCCGGTTCTCGGGCTTGTCGCACCATTGTTGCGCCTCCATCACCGCCATCAGCAGCGCCTTGGACGCGTTCGGGTACTTGTCGACGAAGGAGGCCCGCATCGCGAAGGCCTTTTCCGGATGGTCCTTCCAGAGCTCGCCTGTGGTCAGGGCGGTGTAGCCGATGCCCTGGCTGATCAGCTGGGCGTTCCACGGCTCGCAGACGCAGAAGCAATCCATCGTGCCGACCTTCATGTTCGCCACCATCTGGGGCGGCGGCACGACGATGGTCTCGATGTCCTTGTCGGGGTCGATGCCGCCCGCGGCGAGCCAGTAGCGGATCCAGAGGTCGTGGGTGCCGCCGGGGAAGGTCATGGCGGCCTTCACCGACTTGCCGGCGGCCTTCTTCCTCTCAAGAGCCGCCTTGAAGGGCTTGGCGTCGAGGGCGACCTTGTCACCCATATGCTCCTTGGAGACCGAGATGCACTGCCCGGCGAGATTGAGCCGGGCCAAGATGTACATCGGCACCGGCACGTTGTTCTGCGTCACCCGCCCCGCGCTGATCAGGTAGGGCATCGGGGTCAGGATGTGGGCGCCGTCGATGCCGTTGCCCTCGGAGCCGAGGACGAGATTGTCGCGCGTAGTACCCCAGGACGCCTGTTTGACGACCTCGACATCCGGCATGCCATACTTGGCAAAGAGGCCCTTCTCCTTCGCTATGAACAGGGGAGCCGCGTCGGTGAGCGCGATGAAGCCGAGCTTGGCGCCCTTCACCTCCGGCCCCGCACCTTGCGCGAAAGCACCTCCCGGCAACGCGAGCCGCGCGGCGGCCGTGACGGAGAGGGCCGCAGCGGCGCCTTTGAGGAGGCTGCGCCGGGTTTTCATCTCACCCTTGTGCATCGATACCTAGTCCTGCTCTCGAGTCCCGACCGGCGCCTGGCTTGCGGCCGCGCGAACGCACCGCCCCGTCCGCGTGCGAGCGCGGCTGCGGAGCGTCGTTCAGCGGCGGTGCTGGCGGAGGCTGCCCGTCGCCATTGGCGGGCAGGAACGGAGCAGCAGGAACCGTGCCAATCTAATCGGGCGCCAGGATCGCCTACGAAGCACCTCGAACGGCGCCGCGGCATGGCCGATTGTGCGTGCAACATGCTGCTGCGCACAAAAGTTGTGCAGAGGAACAACGGCACGTCCGGGCTGGAGCCTCCCTCGATCCGAGAGAGACTCCCGGGTCATGAGGCTCCACACCCTCTCCAAGCGGACAGATCGCGCCCGCAGGACTCCGATCGAGGGAGAGCCTTCGGAGGGTCGAACGAAACATCCGGCCCTCCGACATTTCCTGGAGATCGCGAGGCTGCTCTCCCCATAAGGAAGAGTGCCTCGCGATCGTCATGCGACCCTTCGGATCAGCACAGAGGGCGGGCAGCGGCAGCAGAGCGGTGAGGACGCCGATCCTGAGCTTGCCTCGCGTCAGGCCGCGAAGGGCCTGAGGGCGTCCGGCTGGCGGAAGGCTCGCGGAACGTCGAGGTCGCGCGCAGCGCCGTGCGAGGCCCGGATCCCTTTCGGAAAGCCGCTTCGGCCGCGATAGTCGGCGAGCGGGCGCAGGGGCTCCCGCGTCTCCTGGCGGAGGGTCTCGGCGCAGATCACGTCGAGAGCGGTCACGCCCGCCACCGCCGCCATCGCGAGCAGCAGGTTGTCGCGATGGCGATTCCGGCCGTGCAGTCCCGTCGCCAGAGTCGCGAGATCGAGGGCATCGCCCGCGACCCGGCCCCAGATCCACGGGGCCGGATCCTCGGACGTGAGGATTCCCACGCCCGTCCCGATCTCTCGCACGCCATAGGCGCGCACGAGGTCCTCTCGCCCATCGAGGCCGAGATTGCGGGTCAGGCTGCGGGCGGCCGCGATCTCGAACAGGCCGAGACCGATCGAGAACCAGCCAAGACCGCGGGCCAAGCGGTCGGTCGCTTGGTCCGGATGCCCCCGGCGACGGGATTTGGCTCCTTCGTAGCGCATGGATCTCTCCTCAGGGACGGATCATGACCTTGATGCAGCCGTCCTTCTTGTCCCGGAAGGTGCGGTACATCTCGGGGCCGTCCTCGAGCCCGACGCGGTGGGTGATGACGAAGGACGGGTCGATCTTGCCCTCGTCGATCAGGCGCACGAGGTCGTCGGTCCAGCGGTTCACGTGTGTCTGCCCGGTGCGAAGCGTCAGGCCCTTGTTCATCAGCGCGCCGAAGGGAACCTTGTCGATGAGGCCGCCGTAGACGCCGGGCACTGAGAGCGTGCCCGCCGGGCGGCAGACATAGATCATCTCCCGCAGGACGTGCGGCCGGTCGCTTTCCAGCATCATCGCCTGCTTGGCGCGGTCGTACATCGAGTCGATCGTCGCGCTTGCGTGCGCCTCCATGCCGACGGAATCGATGCACTTCTCCGGCCCCTTGCCACCGGTCAGTTCGTTGAGGCGGGAGATCACGCTCTCCTCGGCGAAATTGATGGTGATCGCGCCGCCGGCGCGCGCCATGTCGAGACGCTCCGGAACGCGGTCGATGCAGACGACCTGCTTGGCGCCGAGCAGGATCGCCGAGCGGATCGCCATCTGACCGACCGGGCCGGCCCCCCAGATCGCTACCGTGTCGGTCGGCTCGATGTCACATTGCACGGCGGCCTGCCAGCCGGTCGGCAGGATGTCCGACAGGAACAGCACCTGCTCATCCGTGAGCGAATCCGGCACCTTGATGTGGGTCTTGTCGGCGAAGGGCACGCGCAGGTACTCGGCTTGCCCGCCGGCGTAGCCGCCCGTGAGGTGCGTATAGCCGAACAACCCCGCGGTGGTGTGGCCGAAGGCCTTCGAGGCGATGTGCTTGTTGCGGTTCGAGCGCTCGCAGACCGAGTAGAAGCCGCGTTTGCACTGGTCGCACTCGCCGCAGATGATCGTGAAAGGGATCACGATCCGCTCGCCCTTCTTGAGCGCGCCGTTGATGCCCTTGCCCACCTCGACGACCTCGCCCATCGTCTCGTGGCCCATGATGTCGCCGCTCTTCATGCCGGGCATGAAGTGATCATAGAGGTGCAGGTCCGAGCCGCAGATGGCGCAGGCCGTTACCTTGATGATCGCATCCCTCTCGTGCTCGATTTCGGGATCGGGAACGGTATCGCATCGAATGTCTTGCGTTCCGTGCCAGACGAGTGCGCGCATGTCCGCTTCCTCCGCTCGCCCGGTCCGGGCGGTTCTGCTCAACGAACCCGTGGGAAGCGCTCAGGTTTCAAGGAAAATACTCGGGTTGATCTAGATTAAGACATGTCGTCGGCGGGCGCGACGGCGCTCTCGGCCACGCTCTGGGCAAAGCCTGTGCTCCGGTCTAACGA
This sequence comes from Methylobacterium segetis, assembly GCF_004348265.1. GTDB lineage: Bacteria > Pseudomonadota > Alphaproteobacteria > Rhizobiales > Beijerinckiaceae > Methylobacterium > Methylobacterium segetis. The sequence goes on along the minus strand of NZ_SMNT01000028.1, from coordinate 6,883 downwards.
GGCGCGCTCCCACAGCGTCAGCCGCGACCATGACCGACCTTCCACAACCCGGCGCCCGCCGCATCCTTGTCGCGAGCTTCGTCGGCACCGCGATCGAGTTCTACGATTTCTACGTCTACGCCACGGCGGCAGCCCTGGTGATCGGTCCGAGCTTCTTCCCGGCTGGGGAGCCCGGCGTGCAGCTTCTCAGCGCGTTCGCCACCTTCGCCATCGCCTTTGTCGCCCGCCCGATCGGGGCGGCGCTGTTCGGCCATTTCGGTGATCGGATCGGCCGCAAGGCGACGCTCGTCGCCTCGCTGATGATCATGGGCATCTCCACCGTGCTGATCGGCTGCCTACCGACCTACGCCCAGGCGGGCTGGTTCGCTCCGGCCGCGCTCTGCCTGCTTCGGTTCGGCCAGGGGCTCGGCTTCGGGGGCGAGTGGGGCGGAGCGGCGCTACTCGCCGTCGAGAACGCGCCGCCGGGACGCCGAGCGTGGTACGGCATTTTCCCGCAGCTCGGGGCGCCGGTCGGGTTCGTCTCGGCGAACCTCGCCTTCTTGACGCTCAGCCTCAGCCTCGACGCCGAGAGTTTCCAGGCCTGGGGCTGGCGCATCCCGTTCCTGGCTTCGGCCGCCCTCGTCGGCGTCGGGCTCTACGTGCGGCTGAAGCTCACCGAGACGCCGCTCTTCCGGCAGGCCCTGGCCCAGGCGGAGCCCGAGCGCGTGCCGCTCGCCACGATCCTGACACGGCACCGCCGGGCCACGATCCTCGGCACGCTCGCGATGGTGGCCTGCTACGCCGTCTTCTATCTTTCGACCGTGTTCGCGCTCGGCTTCGGCACGACGTCCCTCGGCTTCTCGCGTCCCGTCTTCCTGATGTTCGAGTGCGTGGCCGTCTGCTTCATGGGACTCGGCATCCCGCTCTCGGGCGCAGCCGCGGACCGGTTCGGGCGCAGGCCCGTCCTGATCACGGGGCTCTTCGCGACGATGGGGCTCGGGCTCCTGCTCGGGCCGATGCTCGGCAGCGGGCAGGGAACCCTGGTCCTCGGGTTCCTCTGCCTCGGTCTCCTGGCCATGGGTTGGCTGTTCGGACCGATGGGAGCCCTCCTGCCCGAGCTCTTTCCGACCCGTGTTCGCTACACGGGCGCCTCGGTCACCTACAATCTCGCCGGGATCATCGGAGCCTCCGGCGCGCCCTACCTCGCCCAGCGTCTCGTCGAGTGGGGCGGCATCGGCCTCGTCGGCGCCTATCTGGCCGCCGCTGCCGCGATCAGCCTCCTGGCGGTGGCGCTCATGCCGGAGACGGCGGATACCGGCGTCTGAAGCCCCCTCCTGTCCTCACCCATGAGCGTTTGAGGGCTGCACTCCGATCCAGCGGATGCGTCGATCTCAATTTTTCTTGTCGAGAGGCCGCCCGAGCAGGCGGGCGAACTCGGCCTCGATCTCCTCGACGGAGAACGGGTTGTTCGCGGCGGCCGGCTTCTGTGCAGGAGCCGGAGTCGCGGCCTGTGTCGGCTTCGTAGCCGGCGGTGCCGCCGGCACCGGCTGCGGCGGCGCCGGTGGAGGGGCTGACGGCGGAGGGGCAGCCGGCGGGGGCTCGGGCAGGAACGGCTTCGGATCAGCCGGCACAACCGCCGCAGGCTCGGAAGGCTTGGATTGCGGCGTTTGCGCAGGCTCGCCGACAGGAGCCTCCTGGGAGGCTGCCATCGCGGCCGCCATCGGGTCGATCGCGGATGCGGACGGCGGCGCCGGCGGCCGGGGCTTCGGGGCGGCCTCGGCCGGGGATGCCGGGCGTGGCTGCACGGGTGCGGCGGGCGGCGGGGTCACGCCGGAGGAGGGGCGCGAGAGCGCGATCTCAAGCTGGCGTGCCATATCCGACAGGATGTTGGCGTCGATGGTGCGCGGCTCGGACGGCGCCGAGACCGGCGGCGGCACGGCCGGAGTGGCGGGAGTGGGCGGGGTGGCCGGTTCTGGACCACGGCTCGGCGGCTCGCTCGACGTGGCGGTGAATTCGGGCTCGGTGCGCGCGCGCTCGGACGCGACGTCCGGGCGCGGATTGATCAGGGGCGGCGTGGTGCGGCTCAGGGACCGCTTCGGCGCAGCGTCCGGTCTACGGGGTGGCGCCTCCGGCGGGAGCGGAAGCGTCGCCGGGTCGCCCTGCGGCCCTTCCGGCGCCGGTACGAAGCCCGCCTCGTCGACGGGAACCGAAACGGGCGGCGCCCGATCCGGGCCGGGCACAATCACCGGCATCTCGAAGGCGGGCTCGAACAGCGGCTCGCCGCGTTGCGCCTCGATCTCGGAAGGCGCCTCCGCGATCGGCTCCGGCCGGAACGCGGTCTCGCCGCGCAGGCCGCGCTGGATATGTCGCTCGATCACGACGTCGTTGGGGCCGCCGACGAGGAGGAGGTGCTCCACATTGTCCCGACGCAGCAGGATGAGCTGGCGCTGGCGGTCGAGTTCGTACACGTCGACGATGCCGAGCCGCGGCTGCCGGCCGCGCCCGCCGGCCTTCGCCGAGGCCGAGAGGCCACTACCGCCGAGGAAGCGCCTCCCGAGCAGGACGATACCCGTCAGCACCACGAGGATGACGACGAAGATGATGGCAAACTGGAGGACGAACGAGCCATCCGAGCCGAAGAACGCTGACAAAGCGAAACTCTCTCGTTGCCGGGGCGGAGCGCCCCATCCGACATCCGTCTCCAATATCACGGCGGGTGCGGTACCGGGCAATCAACCTTAAGATTTCGTTAACAGCTTTGCCATGGCCCGGCAGTGCAGCCTCGGATCGTTGCTTAACTCGACGTTAACCATGAGCCCGGCAGATTTTGCCGACCGTGCGGAGCCTGTCCGGCGGAGTTCCTGCAAGGGCGTGCCGTGGCCGTCACCGATCTTCCGATCCTCGGCATGCTGCGGACCAAGATGCAGTGGCATCAGGCGCGCCAGAAGCTGATCGCCGAGAACGTCGCCAACGCCGACATGCCGGGCTTCCGCCCGCGCGATCTCGCGGGCCTCGACTTCGATCGGACGACCGGCGAGGCGAGGAGCGGCGGCGTCGGCCTCGCACGGACCTCCGAGGCGCACATCGTGCCGGCAGGCGCCGAGGGGGCGGGTACCGATCCGCGCCGGGTCAAGGGTTTCGAGATCCGCCCGAGCGGGAACGGCGTGAACCTCGAGGAGGAGATGATGAAGGCCGGCGACAACCAGTCGGATTATCAGCTCGCCGCCTCGCTCTACCAGAAAAGCCTCGACGCCCTGAAGATCGCGGTCGGCAAGCGATGATCCGCGGGCTGATCGCTGAGGAGGCTGCGCCATGGATTTCCTGAAATCGCTCACCATCGCGGCCTCTGGGCTGAAGGCGCAGTCCGGACGCATGCGGATCATCGCCGAGAACATCGCCAATGCCGATTCGGCGCCCACGAGCCCCAGCGCCGAGCCCTATCGGCGCAAGATCCCCACCTTCAGCCAGCATTTCGACCGGGAGACGGGCGCGACGCTCGTCGAGGCGGGCCGGGTCCGGCGGGACACGACCCCGTTCCGCGCGAAGTACGACCCCGGCAATCCGGCCGCGGACGCCAAGGGCGAGGTGCGGATGCCCAACGTGAGCGCGCTCATCGAGAACATGGATATGCGCGAGGCGCAGCGCTCCTACGAGGCGAACCTCAACATGGTCACGGCGACCCGCCGGATGATCTCCCGCACCCTCGAGATCCTGAAGTAGGGAGGCCGCCATGGCGACGAGCAGCTTCGCGGCGGGTGCCTACGCCGCCGTCCAGAATGTCGGGGGCATCAAGGCTCCCCAATCCGTTCAGGCGCCGCAGGGCGCCGGCAATTTCTCCTCGCTCCTGTCCTCCGCCCTCGACACGGTCGGCGAGGCGGGCCGACGAGCCGACGGGCAGGCGCTTTCCGTCGCGGCGGGCAAGGCCAATGTCGTCGACGTCGTCACCGCCGTCGCCGAGAGCGAGACCGCCCTCCAGACCCTCGTCGCCGTGCGCGATCGCATGATCTCGGCCTACGAAGAGATCATGCGGATGCAGATCTGACGCCGTGCTGCCGCACCTCCGAGAGCATCCATGACCGGCCTTGCCATCCTCGACGTCGCCCGCGACGGCATCTTCGTGTTCCTGAAGGTCGCCGGCCCGCTGATGATCGTCGCCCTCATCGTCGGCCTCGCGGTCTCCCTCGTTCAGGCGCTGACGCAGATCCAGGAACAGACGCTGATCTACGTCCCGAAGATCGTCGCGGTCTTCGCGGCCCTCCTCCTGATGCTGCCCTTCATGGGCGACGCGCTGGCGGGCTACATGACGCGCATCGCCGCGCGCATCGCGGCGGGTGGCTGAGACGGTGCCGTCGCGCCCTGCTATGAAGCGGCATGAACCTGCTCCTGCCGGGCATCGCGGCGGCCTACCTCCTGACCTTCGCGCGCGTCGGCACGCTGATCATGCTGATGCCGGGACTGGGCGAGCAGCTCGTCTCGGCGCGCTTGCGTCTCGCCTTCGCGCTTCTCGTCTCGCTGGTCCTGTTTCCGACGGTGCGCCCACTCCTGCCGCTGCAGAACGGGTCGCTCGCGGGTCCCGGCCTGATCGCGCTCCTGTTCGGCGAGACGCTGATCGGGCTGGTGCTCGGCCTCGCCGTCCGCATGGTGATCGCCGCCCTCCAAACCGCAGGGCTGATCGTCTCGCAGCAGCTCGGGCTCTCCTACGCCATGACCGTCGACCCGACGATGGGCGGGCAGCAGGCGGCGCTCGGCAACTTCCTGACGCTGCTCGGCGTCACCCTGATCCTCGCGGCGGACCTGCACCATCTCGCCCTCGACGCGATCGGGCGCAGCTACGCGGTGCTGCCGCCGAGCGGGGCGCCCGGGATGGGCGAGGCCGCGATGCTGGCGCTGAAGGCGATCGGGCGCGGCTTCACGCTCGCGGTGCAGATCTCTGCGCCCTTCATCGCCTTCGGGATCCTGTTCAACCTCGGGCTCGGGGTGCTGTCGCGCCTGATGCCGCAATTGCAGGTCTTCTTCGTCGCGGTTCCGGCCTCGATCCTGATCGGCATGGCGATCCTGCTCGGCAGCCTCGGCGTGATGATGGGCGTCTTCCTGGACGATCTCGGCCGCTACCTCGCGGAGTTCACCGGTCGCTGAGCCGCCTCGCGCGGATGGAGGCCTGAGCCGTGGCCGAGGGCACCGAGGACGAGGATCGTACGGAGGAGCCGACACAACGGCGCCTCGACCAGGCGATCGAGCGCGGCGACGTCGCCAACAGCGTCGAGATCAACACCTTCTTCATCCTGGGCACCTTCACCCTGGTCCTGCTCCTGGCGGGCGGACCCCTCGCCAAGGCGGCGCTCGGCGAGATGCGCGGCTTCCTGATGAACGCGCACGCCGTGCCCTCCGACCCACACGCTTATTCGGGGATCGCGGGCCGCGGCTTGCTGATCTGGGCCAAGGCGCTCGCAATTCCGGCTGGCGCCATCGTCGTGGCGATCCTGGCAGCCGGCCTCCTGCAGCATCCGCTCGTCTTCACCACCGAGACGATCATGCCGAAACTCGACCGCCTCTCGCCGATGGCGGGATTGAAGCGGATGTTCGGCACCGAAGCCCTGTTCCAGTTCGGCAAGGGCCTCGCCAAGATGGCGGTGGTCGGCGTCGTCGCGGGTACGATCCTGTGGAGCGATCGCGACCGGCTCGAGGTCTTCGCCCGCCTCGACCCAGGCTCCTGCCTGCCGGCCATCCTCTCGCTCGCCCTGAAGCTTCTGGGCGGTGTCCTGGCCGTGTTCCTCGTGATCACACTCGGCGACGCGCTGTATCAGCGCCACCGCTGGCGCCAGCGCCTGCGCATGTCGAAGGAGGAGCTGAAGCAGGAGATGAAGGAGAGCGAGGGCAGCCCGGAGGTGAAGGGCCGCATGAGGCAGCTCCGCGCCGCACGGGTGAAGAAGCGCATGATGGCCGCGATCCCGACCGCGACCGTCGTCGTGACGAACCCAACCCACTACGCCGTGGCGCTTCGCTACGAGGCTGGCATGCAGGCGCCGGTCTGTGTCGCCAAGGGCGTGGATTCGCTGGCCCTGCGCATCCGCGCCGTCGCGGCGGAACACGACGTTCCCGTCCTCGAGAACCCGCCGCTCGCGCGCGCTGCATGCCACCGTGGACATCGATGACGAGATCCCGGCCGAGCACTACAAGGCCGTGGCCGAGGTGATCGGCTTCGTTCTGAGGTTGCGCCGCCGCGCCGCCTGACCGCGATGGATGCCGATCCGCTATGGACGTGATTCGTGCCGGCCGATCCCGAAAAGCCACTGTTTGTCCACCTTTATTCGGGAAAGTCCGCCGCAGCTTCCGGAGACAAATCCCTTGCTGCCCGGGGAGGCTCGGGCGTAACCGGTTCGCGTACGGGTGGATTGAGGCCTGATGGCTGAGCTGATGGGATCACCGGCGCCCGTGTCGGGCTCGATCGACCGGTCCGAGCGTCCGGGCCGCGTCGGGCTCCTCCTCGTCCTGGCGGGCCTGCTCGTCGGCGCCGCGATCGGCCTCTCGTTCGTCGCCAACGAGCAGGCGCAGTCCCTGATCGTGTGGCTGCTGGCGCTGCTGGCCATGGCCGGCGTGTTCTTCCTGTTCGCGCTCGCCATCGGCGCGATCCAGCTGAGCGGGCAGGGCGCGCGCGACGACATCACCAAGGCGATCGTGGACGCGGCACCGGAGGCGGCCGTGGTGGTCGAGGAGGGCGGACGCCTGATCTACGCCAACGAGGCGTATCTGCGGATCGCCGGCGGCGACAATTTCTCGAACCTGCGCTCGGTGGAGCGGATCTTCGTGGGTTCGCCGGAGGTCTCGGAGGCCGTCTATCGCCTCGCGCAAGCGGCGCGCGAGGGCCGCAGCCACACGGAGGAGATCCGGATGGCGCCGCCGCCGA
>NZ_SMNT01000027.1 GCF_004348265.1 Methylobacterium segetis | reverse complement strand
GATGCCAAGGGGGCGGCGGAGGCGGGCCTCGAGACGCTGGCGACGCTGACGATGCCGGCTCTCGACCCGGTGATCGCGCCGATCGTCTACGCCGTGCCGATCCAGTTGATCGCCTACCACACGGCGGTGGTCATGGGCAAAGACGTCGACCAGCCGCGGAACCTCGCCAAATCCGTCACGGTCGAATAGGCCCGTCGCGGCGGAGGGACGGCGGGGCGGCGCCGCCCTTGAGCGGATCGGCGCCAGCCGCTACCTCTCTGCCCCGGGGCGGTCCCGGCGGAGGCCGGGGCCTTCGGAACCCGGGCCCGCCGGCCCGCTCGCGAAAGTGAACCCGTGGCGCCACCCGTCCCGCCGATCCAGCCGCCGCTCCCGGAGATGGATCCCGCCCGCCAGCGCCGCCGCGTCAGCGTCCGCGGCCGGCTGCGGACCTACTTCCTCACAGGCATCATCGTGGCGGGGCCGCTCGCCATCACGATCTACATCACGTGGTGGTTCATCACCCTCATCGACGGCTGGGTGAAGCCGCTCGTGCCGGCGAGCTACCTGCCGGACCATTACCTGCCCTTCTCGATCCCGGGCCTCGGCCTCGTCATCGCCTTCGTGGCGGTGACGCTGCTCGGCTTCCTCACGGCCAACCTCGTCGGGCGCAGCGTCATCGAGTTCGGGGAGGTGCTGCTCGCGCGCACCCCCGTGATCTCGGGGCTCTACAAGGGGCTGCGGCAGATCTTCGAGACCCTGTTCTCGGCGAACGGCACCTCGTTCCGCACGGTCGGGCTCGTGGAATTCCCCGTGAAGGGGACGTGGTCGGTGGTGTTCCTGTCGGCCCCGGCCGCCACCGACATCCAGGGGGCGCTGCCGCCCGGCCACGACTACGTCGGCGTGTTCCTGCCCTGCGCACCGAACCCGACGACGGGGTTCTTCTTCTACCTGCCGCGCACGGAGATCATCGAGGTGGGGATCAGCGTCGACGACGCCGCCAAGCTCGTCATGTCGGCCGGCGTGATCCAGCCCGAGGATCCGCAGACGCGCCTGCAGGCGATGGCGGCGGGGCTGCGGGCCGCTCAGGTCGGCGCGGCGGCCGCGCCCGAGCGGCAGGACGCCTGAAGGGACCTTAGGAGGCGCTGGCGGTGGCGACGACGGGCGCCTTGACGGCGCTCGGCTGCGGGGCGCCGGGGCTCATCCAGCCCGTGGCGGTCTCGACGGCGAGGAGCAGGCCCAGCGCGAGGCAGAGGCCGTGGGCCGCGATCCAGAGGGGGCGGGAGGCCTGACGGACGGCCTGCGCGATCGCATCCGCGCCCGAATCGGCCGGCACGTCGTTCGTGTCGGAGATTGGCAGGAGCCACGGTTCGCCTGAATGGGCGTCCCAGCCCTCCGCAGAGCCCGGCAGGCGCAGGAACGGTCCGGTCATCGGCTTAGCCTCCACATCTCCGACGGTTGGGCTGAACGAATCAACCCTTCGTTCATGTTCAGTTAAGAATGGGACACGAACGCGGCAAGGGATGATGCCGTTCCGGAGCCTCGGCCGCAACCCCGAATCTGTATGGCAGATGAACGAGGCCCGCAGGTTCACCCGGAGGCCACAGGACGCACGGAAATCGTGAACGAACCTTAACCGGCCCCGAGCAGGCGGATCGCGGCCTCCCGCTCGAACAGGTAGAGGAGCACGCGCAGGGCCTGCCCCCGCTCGCTCCGGAGGCCGGGGTCGCGCTCGACCACGAGCCGGGCATCGTCGCGGGCGGCCTCCAGCAGGCCGCCGTCGCTCTCCAGGCTCGCGAGGCGGAAGGCGGCGAGGCCCGACTGGCGGGTGCCCAGCACCTCGCCCTCGCCGCGCAGGCGCAGGTCCTCCTCGGCGATCCGGAAGCCGTCCTCGCTGTCGCGCATCATCTCGAGCCGGGCCCGGGCGACCTGGCCGAGCGGCCCCCGGTAGAGCAGCAGGCAGGAGGAGGCGGCCGAGCCGCGGCCCACCCGCCCGCGCAGCTGGTGGAGCTGGGCGAGGCCGAAGCGCTCCGCATGCTCGATCACCATGATGGTCGCCTCCGGAACGTCGACGCCGACCTCGACCACGGTGGTGGAGACGAGGATCCGGGTCGTGCCGGCCGCGAAGCGCTCCATCGCCGCGTCCTTGTCCGGCCCCGGCATCTTGCCGTGGATCAGGCCGACCGCCGCCCCGAAATGGCCCGCCAGATCCTCGAACCGCTCCTGCGCGGCGGCGAGGTCGACGAACTCGGATTCGGCGACGAGCGGGCAGATCCAGTAGACCCGCTCGCCCCGCGCCAGCGCCCGCTCCAGCCCCGCCACCACCTCGTCGATGCGCTCCACGGGGATCGTGATCGTCCGGATCGGCTGGCGGCCGGCGGGCTTCTCGTCGAGGACCGAGACGTCCATGTCGCCGAAGAAGGTGAGCGCCAGGGTCCGCGGGATCGGCGTCGCGGTCATCACGAGGAAGTCGACCGCCTCGCCCTTGGCGCCGAGCGCGAGGCGCTGGTGCACGCCGAAGCGGTGCTGCTCGTCCACCACCGCGAGGCCGAGATCGCGGAACACCACGCTCTCCTGGAACAGGGCGTGGGTACCGACGAGGATGTCGATCTGGCCCTCGGCGAGGTCGGCGAGCGTCGCGCGCCGCTCCGCCGTCCGATCGCGCCCCGTCATCAGGCGCAGGCGCAAGGGGCCGGCGAGCGGGCGCAGCCGCTCGTGATGCTGGCGGGCCAGGATCTCGGTCGGCGCCATCAGGGCCGCCTGCCGCCCCGCCTCGACGGCATGCGCCATGGCGAGCAGCGCCACCGCCGTCTTGCCGGAGCCGACATCGCCCTGGAGGAGGCGCAGCATGCGCCGGTCGCTGGCGAGGTCCGCCCGGATCTCGGCCACCGCGCGGGCCTGCGCGCCCGTCAGCCCGAAGGGGAGGCCGGCCTCGATCCGGCCGGCGAGGTGCCCGTCGCCGGCATTGACCCGGCCGGGCTTGCGGCGCTGGCGGGCCCGCAGCAGGGCGAGCGCCAGTTGCGAGGCGAGCAATTCGTCGTAGGCGAGGCGCTGGCGGGCGGGCGGCCGGGGCGGGGCCTCCGCGCCCTCCCGCCGGGGTGGGGGCGCCTCCTCGGGCCGGTGCTCGGCCCGCAGCGCGTCGGCGAAGGCGGGCCAGCCCTGGCGGGCGAGCCAAGCCGGGTCCTGCCATTCGGGCAGCACCGGCAGCCGGTCGAGGGCGGCGTGGGCGAGCTTCGAGATCGCCCGCGAGGTCAGCCCCTCCGTCGCCCCGTAGATCGGCTCGACGGCGGGGAGGGCGGCGAGCCCGGCCTCGTCGGTGACGCGGGAGGGGTGCACCATCTGCCGGTGCCCGTCCCAGAGGTCGATCCGGCCCGAGACGTAGCGGTGGCTGCCGAGCGGCAGCATCTTCTCGATCCGCGCCCGCGGCATGCCGAAGAAGACGAGGGAGATGTCGCCGGTGGCATCCTCCACCAGCACCCGGTGCGGGCGCCGCCCGGCCCCGGGCTGCGGCGGCCGGTGGGCCACGACCGTGACGCCGAGGGTGACGGGCTCGCCCGGCGGCGCCTCGGCGATCGAGCCCTTCATCTGGCGCGCCACGCCCCCCTGCGGCAGGTGGAACAGCAGGTCGACGATGCGGGCCGCCTGCTCGGGGCTGCCGAGAAGCCGCTCGATCAGGGGCGCGGCCTTCGGGCCGATTCCGGGCAGGGTCCGGGCGGGGGCGAAGAGCGGGTCGAGGATGGTCGGCCGGAGCGGCGTCGGGGCAGGGGCGTCGGTCATGCGGAAGCGGCGGGGGCGGGGACGCGGCCTTCGAGGATGGTGCCGCGGGCGGTCGACCTTATATACCGGATCCGGCCCGGCTCCCGCTGCGGCACAGCTTCCAGAATCGCGGCGAGGCGGCGCAAGCCGTCCTTGCAATCCGTCGCTCCAGGGATCAGGGGATTCAGGGATCCGTGGATCCCCGGATCACGGCATCACGGGTTTGGCTCCCAAGATTGGCTCCAAGGTTCGCTCCATGTCCGGCACCACCCGCACCAGCGCGGATCTCGATCCGCGCCGCCGCCGCACCCTCTACCGGGCCTGGCACCGCGGCATCCGCGAGATGGACCTGATCATGGGCCGCTTCGCCGATGCCGAGATCGGCCGCTTGAGCGAGGCGGAGCTGGCGGAGTTCGAGGCGCTGATCGAGGTGCCCGACCGCGACCTGTTCCGCTGGCTCACCGGCGAGGCGGAGGTGCCGGGAAACTACGACACGCCGGTCTACCGGCGGCTGCGATCGTTCCACCGGCACGACGCGCCGATCCATAGCTGACGCGGCTCGGTCTCCCGCCTCTCCCGTCCGGGAGAGGTCGCATGCGCGCCAGCGCACCGGGTGAGGGATGCGCGTCAGCCGGAGCGCGCCCCCTCACCCCAGCCCTCTCCCGCACGGGAGAGGGAGCGCGTCGGCGCCGAGTTATTCACGCTGCCAGCAGAACGAAGCGACCCGCACCCCCTTCATGTCGAAACCCGCCCCGAAACCCTCCGCCCCGAAGCCGCAGGCCGCCCGCTTCGCCCTGCCGAAATCCGGCCCCCTCGCGAAGGCGCTGGAGGCGCTCAAGCGCGGCGACAGCCCGACGCTCTCCCGCGTGCCGGAAGGCTTCGACGCCCTCGTCGTGGCCGATCTCGCACGCGCGCTCGGTCAGGGCTTCGAGGGGCCGGCGGTGCTGGTCCACGTGGCGCGCGATTCCGGGCGCTCGAACGCCTTCCAGACGGCGCTCCGCTTCGTGGCGCCCGAGATCGAGATCATGAGCGTGCCGGCCTGGGACTGCCAGCCCTACGACCGGGTCTCGCCCAATTCCGCCATCGCCGCGCAGCGGATGACGGCGCTCTCGCGGCTGACCCGCTCGCGCTCCTCCGAGGAGAACCCCCGCATCCTCTGCACCACCGTCAACGCCCTCGTGCAGCGGGTGCCGCCGCGGGAGCGGATCGCGGTCGAGACCTTCTCGGCGGCGATCGGCAACGTCGTGTCGATGGACAAGGTCACGGCCTGGGTCGAGGCGAACGGCTTCCTGCGCACCGGCACCGTGCGCGACACCGGCGAGTACGCCGTGCGCGGCGGCATCCTCGACCTGTCGCCGCCGGGCCTGCCGAACCCGATCCGCCTCGACTTCTTCGGCGACACGCTCGAATCGATCCGCGCCTTCGATCCGGAGACCCAGCGCACGATCGGGCAATTGCGCTCCCTCGACCTCGTGCCGATGAGCGAGGTGCAGCTCACCACCGAGACGATCCGGCGCTTCCGCCAGGGCTACATCCAGAATTTCGGCGCCGCGACCCGGGACGACCGCCTCTACGAGACGGTGAGCGAGGGCCGCCGCTACGCCGGGCTCGAGCACTGGATGCCGCTCTTCTACGACCATCTCGACACGCTGTTCGACTACGTCGCGGGCGTGCCGCTGGTGTTCGACGCGCAGGTCGAGGAGGCGGTGGCCGAGCGCCTCGCCCTCGTCCAGGATTACTTCCAGGCCCGCGAGGGCGCGCTCAAGACGCCCCAGGCCGGCGTCGCGCCCTACAAGCCGCTGCCGCCGCGCGCCCTCTACCTCACCCCGAACGAGTGGAAGGAGCGCGTCGCCGGCGCGAGCGTGGCCCGGCTCACGCCCTTCGCCCTGCCCGAGAGCGCGGATCGCGCCGTCATCGATTGCGAGGGCCAGCCGGGGCGCAGCTTCGCGCCCGAGCGCGCCGAGGAATCGGCAAGCGTCTTCGACGCCGCGGTGGCGCATGTGCGCGACCTGCAGGGATCCGGTCATCACGTGATCCTCGGATCCTGGTCCGACGGCTCCCGGGACCGGCTCTGCGGCGTGCTGTCGGACCACGGCCTGAAGAAGCCGGTCGCGATCACCCGGCTGTCGGACGTCTACGCCCTGAAGCGCGGCACGGATGTCGCGGTCGCGGTCTGGGGGCTCGAGGCCGGGTTCACGGCGGGCCAGCTCGCGGTCGTGGCCGAGGGCGACATCCTCGGCGACCGGCTGGTGCGCGCCAAGCGCAAGGCCAAGCGCCCGCAGGACGTCATCCTGGAGGTGCAGGCGCTGCAGCCGGGCGACCTCGTGGTCCATGCCGACCACGGCATCGGCCGCTTCGTCGGCCTCAAGACCATCACGGCGGCGGGCGCGCCGCACGATTGCCTGGAGCTGCAATATACCGGCGGCCTGCTGCTCCTGCCGGTGGAGAACATCGAGCTCCTGACCCGCTACGGCTCCGAGGATGCCGAGGTGCCCCTCGACCGGCTCGGCGGCGGCGCCTGGCAGGCCCGCAAGGCCAAGATGAAGCGCCGCATCCTCGAGATGGCGGGCGCGCTCATCAAGATCGCGGCCGAGCGCTTCGTGAAGCCCGCCCCCCGCCTCGTCGCGCCGGAGGGGCTCTACGGCGAGTTCGCCGCCCGCTTCCCCTTCGAGGAGACCGAGGACCAGGGCAACGCCATCGAGGCGGTGCTCGACGACCTCAATGCGGGCCGGCCGATGGACCGGCTCGTCTGCGGCGATGTCGGCTTCGGCAAGACCGAGGTGGCGCTCCGCGCCGCCTTCGCGGCGGCGATCTCGGGGCGTCAGGTGGCGGTGGTGGTGCCCACCACGCTGCTGGCCCGCCAGCACTACCGGACCTTCGCCGAGCGCTTCAAGGGATTGCCCGTCCAGGTGGCGCAGGCCTCGCGCTTCGTGTCGAGCGGGGACCTCAAGAAGGTCCGCGAGGGGCTCGCCGACGGCACCGTCGACATCGTGGTCGGCACCCACGCGCTGCTCGCCAAGGCGGTCACGTTCAAGGATCTCGGCCTCATCATCGTGGACGAGGAGCAGCATTTCGGCGTCACCCACAAGGAGCGGCTGAAGGCGCTCAAGAGCGACGTCCACGTGCTGACGCTCTCGGCGACCCCGATCCCGCGCACCCTCCAGCTCGCCATGACGGGCGTGCGCGAGCTCTCGATCATCGCGACCCCCCCGGTCGACCGCCTCGCCGTGCGCACCTTCGTGACGCCCTTCGACCCCCTGCTGATCCGCGAGGCGCTCCTGCGCGAGCGCTACCGCGGGGGCCAGGCCTTCTACGTGGTGCCGCGCATCGAGGACCTCGCCGAGGTGAAGCGCTTCCTCGATGCCGAGATGCCCGAGATCAAGGTCGCGGTCGCCCACGGCCAGATGGCGGCGGGCCAGCTCGAGGACGTGATGACGGCCTTCTACGAGGGCAAGTTCGACGTGCTCCTCTCGACCACGATCGTGGAATCGGGCCTCGACATCCCGACCGCCAACACGCTGATCGTGCACCGGGCCGACATGTTCGGGCTGGCCCAGCTCTACCAGCTCCGGGGCCGCGTCGGCCGCTCGAAGGCGCGGGCCTACGCGCTCTTCACGACGCCGGCGAACCGCCAGCTCACGGTCCAGGCCGAGAAGCGGCTGCAGGTGCTCCAGAGCCTCGACACGCTGGGCGCGGGCTTCCAGCTCGCCTCCCACGACCTCGACATCCGCGGCGCCGGCAACCTGCTCGGCGACGAGCAATCCGGCCACATCAAGGAGGTCGGCTACGAGCTCTACCAGCAGATGCTGGAGGATGCGGTCACCGCGCTGAAGGCGGGCATCGACGAGCCGGTGGAGGAGGCGTGGTCGCCCACCATCGCGCTCGGCGCCCCTGTCACCATCCCGGAGGATTACGTCGAGGACCTCACGGTGCGCCTCGGCCTCTACCGGCGCCTCTCGACGATCGAGAACGATGCCGAGATGGAGAGCTTCGGGGCCGAGCTGATCGACCGGTTCGGGCCGCTGCCGCCGGAGGTGGAGCAGCTCCTCAAGATCGTGACGATCAAGATCCTGTGCCGCGACACGAACGTCGAGAAGGTCGAGGCCGGCCCGAAGGGCGTCGTCATCCACTTCCGCGACCGGGCCTTCGCCAACCCGCCGGGTCTCGTGGCCTTCGTCGCCGAGCAGGGCTCCTTCGCCAAGGTCCGGCCCGACATGAGCATCGTCTTCATCCGCGAGCTCGACACGGTGCCGGAGCGCCTGAAGATCACGACGCAGATCCTGCGGAGCCTGGCCAAGATCGCGGGGCGCAAGGGCAGGAAGGCGGCCTGACCGGGGCCGCCTCGCGACGTGTCGATGAGGGAGAACAGGGAGGGGGGCGAGGGGCTTACGGCCCGATCCTCGCGCGGAACCTGAGCGCGTCCTCCGCCCCCGAGGCGGGCTCGCGGGACGCGCGGCGTCGGTGCGCTAGAGGTCCGGCTCGTTGAGGACGTAGGGGCCGATGCGGCTCTTCAGGTCGACGGGTGCGCCGCTGCGGGCGCCCGCGGCCTCGTCCACGACGAGGACGGGGATGCCGGCCTCGCGCATCTGGGCGCGCAGGGCGGCGGCGCGCTCGGCGAAGGCGGAGCCGCCGCGGGCCGGGGTCTGGAGCAGGATGGCGGCGGGGCGGGCGATCACCGCGAGCACGTCCTCGGCCGCTTCGAGCGAGGCCGTGACGCTCGCGTAGCCGAGCTCGGCGAGCTCCGCAGCAAGGGAATGATCGACGGCGCGGTGGCCGTCGTCGACAACAAGGACTTGTTGCAGCGCACCCATAAGCTTCAGCGTTATCTCATCGCGCGTCCCTTGGGAAGGGACCCTAGCAATAACACGCTGGGGCCGGATTGGTTCGCCCGCGAGATTGCAGTGCGAAAGATGCCGACCTCACCTGAGCGCGAGATGAACCACCACTTCGGGCGGGGGCGAGGCGGCGCCGTTGCTGTTCATTGCGGGGGGCGGGGACCGGGGCGGCAGGCCCCGGGCCGGCGCGCCCGTGCCGACGAGGGCGGCCGATCGCGCGGTCCCGCCGCTCAGGGCCGTGCCGGCCCGCGCATCAGCTCCGGCGCGTTGAGGCGGGGCAGGACCCCCTCGCGCATGACCGCGCGGCGCAAGGGGCCGATCGTCGTCATGGCGAGGAGCCCGGCGCCGCGCAGGGCGTCGAGGGGCAGGAAGGGGGTGAGCAGGCTCCGGTTGAGGGCGTCGACCGCGGCCGTGCGCAGGCCCGCATCGAGGCTGCGCGCCCGCGCGAAGCCGGACAGCGCGCTCCGCGCGCCGGGATCGCGCCCGTCCCGGGCCGCGGCGACGACGGCGTCGCGCAGGGCCGCCGCGTCGCGCAGGCCGAGGTTGAGGCCCTGCGCGCCGATCGGGGGGAAGACGTGGGCCGCCTCGCCGATCAGGGCGAGGCGGTGCGCCACGGGGGTGCCCACCGAGAGCCCCCGCATCGGCACGAGGCCGCGCGGCCCGTCGATCCGCATCCGCCCGAGCAGCCCTTGCGCCTGCCGCTCGGCGGCCAGTGCGAGGGCGGCATCGTCGAGGTCCGACAGGCGGCGCGCCGCGCCCTCGCCCGTGACCCAGACGAGGCTGGAGCGGTGGCCGCCCGGCAGCGGCACCAGGGTGAAGGGGCCGGCCCGGGTGTGGAACTCGGTGGAGACGTCCCGGTGCGGGCGCGCATGGGCCAGCAGCGTCGTCACCGCGCCCTGCGGATAGGACCAGTCCCGCACCCGGATGCCGGAGGCCGCCCGCAGGCGCGAGCGCCCGCCATCGGCCGCGACCACGAGCCGCGCGTCGAGGCCGGCCCCGTCCTCCAGGGTCAGCCGGGCCGCCGCCTCGCCGGCCGCGAAGCCCGCCACGTCGCGCTCGATCAGGGTGAGGTTCGCAGCCCCGCGGGCCGCCTCCCGCAGGCCCTCGACGAGGCGGGCGCTCTCGACGTTCCAGCCGAAGGCGGCGAGCCCGATCTCGCCGGCCCGGAACCGGGCCGGGGGCGGCCGGAACAGGCTGCCGGTATCGTCGACGATGTGCAGTTCGGCGAGCGGCGCCGCGTGGTCCCGGAGCGCCTCCCAGGCCCCGAGGGCCTCGAGGAAGCGCACCGAGCCGTCGAGGAGGGCGACGGTGCGCCCGTCCGCCACCGGCGCGTGGCGGCCGACGAGCGCCGTGGCGATGCCCGCCCGCGCCAGCGCCAGGGCCGCCGAGAGCCCGGCCGCGCCCGCGCCCACCACCGCGACGGCATGGGGGCCGGGCTCGGAGCGGGGCAGGGGGGCGGGAGCGGAATCGGGCACGGCGGGGCATCCTCACGCGGCGGAGCGCCGGCTTCGGGATCGGGTCCCGCGGAGATCTAGGGGCCGGGCGCCCGCCTGTCACATCGTTCCGGGGTCGCGGAGCCTGCCCGCGGCCCATCGGATGCGCAGGAGATCGCACCGAGGGATCGCACCGAGGGGCCGCACCGAGCGACCGCCCTGGGGGATCGCGCCGGAGAGTAGCGCCGGAGAATCGCGCCTTGCCGCGCAGTCGCCGATCTGCGCCCGCCGGCCATCTGAGGGGTTTCGAGGCCGGCGGGCGCAGACGACCGGAACAAGGCGACCCGGTCCGGGGCATCCTGACCGGAAACTGTCTAAAAATACACAATTGCCCGCGGGGCTCTGCACAGGTTTCGGGTATGCGGGGCGCTTGCCTCGGGTCCGCGCGGCGGGGCAGGGATGCGTCCTTGCCCTGGCCCGCTCCGCCCTATCTCGGAACGGACAGGCCCCCATGGTCAGGAGCTCACGATGAAGGCGATCCGGGTTCACGCATACGGCGGCCCCGAGGTGATGGCGTACGAGGACGTGCCGCTGCCCGAGCCCGGGCCGGGCCAGATCCGGGTGCGCCAGGGCGCGATCGGCGTGAACTTCATCGACATCTACTTCCGCACCGGCGCCTACAAGGCGGCGCAGCTGCCCTTCACCCCGGGCAAGGAGGGCGCGGGCAGGGTGACGGCGGTGGGCGCGGGCGTGACCGGCTTCCGGGTGGGCGACCGCGTCGCCTACGGCTCGGCCGAGGGCACCTACGCCGAGGAGCCCGTGATCGCCGCGGCGGCGGCCGTGCACGTGCCCGAGGGAATCGACGACGCGACCGCCGCGGCGATGATGCTGAAGGGGCTGACCGCCGAGTACCTGCTGCACCGGGTCTACCGGGTGAAGCCGGGCGACACGATCCTGTTCCACGCCGCGGCCGGGGGCGTCGGCCTCATCGCCTGCCAATGGGCCAAGCACCTCGGCGCCACCGTGATCGGCACGGCGGGCACGCCGGAGAAGGCGGAGCTCGCCAAGGCCCATGGCTGCGACCACGTCATCCTCTACCGCGAGGAGGATTTCGCGGCGCGCGTGCGGGAGATCACCGGCGGCAAGGGCGTGCCGGTCGTCTACGACGGCGTCGGCAAGGCGACTTTCCCCGCCTCCCTCGACTGCCTGTCCCCGCTCGGCACCTTCGTCAGCTTCGGCTCGGCCTCGGGCGCCATCGACGCCTTCGACATCGGCCTCCTCGCCCAGAAGGGCTCGCTCTACGCGATCCGCCCGACGCTCTTCACCTTCTCCAGCCAGCGCCCGGTCCTCGACGCGATGGCCGAGAACCTGTTCGGCGCCGTCCGGAGCGGGGCGGTGAGGATCCCCGTCAACGCCCGCTACAAGCTGGCCGAGGCCCAGCAGGTCCACCGCGACCTCGCCGGCCGCGAGACGACCGGCTCGACCGTGATGGAGCCGTGACGCGGGACGCGGGCGCCGATGGGCCGGGTGCGCCGCGCCCCCTCTCCCGTTCGGGAGAGGGTCGGGGTGAGGGGCGCGGCCTCTCCGGACGGACCTGAACCCCTCGCCCTGTCCCCCTCCCGAACGGGAGAGGGGATCCGCGCCCGAGGGAGCGGGGGGGAGCCCATCGGCCGCGCGGTCGGCATCGCCGCCGCCCCTCAGGCGGCCGCGTCGGGCGGGACACCGAGCCGGCCCGCGATGAAGCGGCGCTCCTGGGTCAGGCCGCCGAAGCCGTAGGCGTCGGCGCTCACCTCCGCCACGTGGACGTAGCTCTCCGGGTGCAGGTCGCCGAGGAGCCGGCCCATCCCGTCGTGGATCGCGGCGAGGAAGGCCTCCTTCTCCTCCTTGGTGTTGGTGCCGTCGACGACCCGGATCTCCAGCCAGTAGCTCGACCGACCCTGATCGGCGAGGCTCGGCCCCCCGGCGAACCAGGCCGCGGGATCGATCCGCTCGACGACGACGGCCGTGAGGTCGGCGCGCTTGCGCAGGCACTCGGTGGAGGCCCGCGCGGCCAGGGTGGCGACCGCCCGCTCCAGGTCGGGCACGGGGCTGCGGGGGGCGACCTTGACGGTGATGATGGGCATGGGACCGGCTTCCTTGTCTCTGTGATCGTCTCGGTGACGGTCCCGACCCTGCGCCCGGCGCGGCGATTTGAGAAACGCGTTGTTGCGCTTTCAGAGATTTGTGTTTGAAATGTTTGGCATGCGCACCCTCGACCTCGACCAGCTCCGCGCCTTCCTCGTGGCGGCCGACCTGAAGAGCTTCACCGCCGCCGGCACCTGCCTCGGCGCGACGCAATCGGCGATCTCGCTGCGCATCGCGCGGCTGGAGGCGGGGGTCGGGCGGCGCCTCCTCGCCCGCACTCCGCGGGCGGTGGGCCTGACGCCGGAGGGCGCGCGCCTCCTGCCCCATGCCCGCGCCATCCTCGCCGCGCATGACCGCGCCTGGGCGGAGCTCGCGGACGGGGCGGGGCGGGCGAGCCTGCGGCTCGCGGTGAGCGACCACGCGGTGGGCGGCCATCTCGCGGCGGCGCTCGCCTCGCTGCGGGCGGCCCTGCCCCGACTCGTGCCCGACGTGACGGTCGGCCTCTCGTCGGCGATGCGCGAGGCCTACGACCGGGGCGAGGCGGAGGTGGCCGTCATCCGCGAGGAGGGGGAGCGGCGCGAGGGCACGCCGCTCTTCACGGACGCGCTGGTCTGGGCCGCGGCGCCCGGCCTCGACTGGAGCCCGGGCGAGCCGGTGCCGCTCGTCAGCCTCAGCGGCCCCTGCGGCGTCAAGGCGGCGGCCATCCAGGCCCTCGAGGCGGCGGGCCTGCCCTGGCGCCACGCCTTTTCCGGCGGCTCGGTGACCGCCCTGCAGGCGGCGGTGCGGGCGGGGCTCGGCCTCGCGCCGTTCGGCGTGCGCCACCTGCCCGCGGGCTGCGTCGCGCGGGAGGCGGGGCTGCCGCCCCTGGCCGGGACCCGGGTCGTGCTGCTGACCCGCCAGGACGGCCGGACCCGCGACATCCTCGCGGCGGCCTTCCGCGCGGCCGGGGCGCCGCGGGAGCGGGAGGCGGCCTGAGATCGCGGGATCCCCAGATCCGGGGAGGACAGGATCACCGGATCCGGGGAGGATGGGATCACCGGATCCGTGTATCCCGTGATCCCGGGCCCGAACCACCGGTCAGGGAGGCTTTCCGTGCTCCTCGCGCAGAGCGACGCGCTCCTCGTCATCGACGTCCAGAACGACTTCCTGCCCGGTGGCGCGCTCAACGTCCCGGGGGGTCGAAACGTGATCGCACCGATCAACCGGATGATCGCGATCTTCCCCCACGTCGTCGTCACGCAGGACTGGCACACGCGCGACCACGCCTCCTTCGCGACCCGCCACCCGGGCAAGGCCCCCTACGACACGGTCGAGATGCCCTACGGGCCCCAGGTGCTGTGGCCGGACCATTGCGTGCAGGGTACGCCGGGCGCCGACCTCGCCCCCGACCTCGACGCCCGCCGCGCCGGCCTCCTCATCCGCAAGGGCCACGCCCCGGAGGTCGACAGCTACTCCGCCTTCCTCGAGGCCGACCGCACCACCCGCACGGGGCTCGCCGGCTACCTGCGGGAGCGGGGAATCGAGCGCCTGTTCCTGTGCGGCCTCGCCACCGATTTCTGCGTGCTCTGGAGCGCCCTCGACGCCCGGGCCGACGGGTTCGCGGTGGTTCTCGTCGAGGACGCGGTCGCGGGCCTCGACCGTGACGGCTCGGTCGACCGCGCCCTGGCCACCATGGCGGCGGCGGGCGTCTCCCGCATCGCGAGCCGCGCCCTCACCGGATCCTGCGATCCCGGTCCGCCCTGATCCCGGGATCGCAGGATCCAGGGAGGCGATGCGCCGCATCCTTCCGGGGACCGGTCGCCCGCGGCCGGCGTTGGTCCGGCAGGCCCACGCAAGGAATTCCCATGACGACGAAGCATCCGAAGACGGACCATCCGACCGATGCCGACCTCAAGGGCAATCCGGGCATCGGCACCTCGAAGGGCATGACGATGTCCGGCGGCGACCCGGAGGACCTGGAGGCGGATTCGACCTTCGAGGGCGACGTCGAGAACGAGACGACGCCGGAGGGCGGCGTCGACCCGAACCACCGCCCGCGCAAGAATGCGTGAGGCCGCCGCGCCGGCCTGACGGCGCGGCCGGTCACTACGCCCGCGTTCGGGAGGGCGGCCCATCCCGAGGGCGCGGGCCGCCCTAGACCACGCTCCCGTGCAGGTCGTAGGCGTCCGCCGCCTCGATCTTCACGGTGACGATGTCGCCCGCCCGCACCGGGCGGCGGAAGGCGACGTGGACGCTGCCGTCGATCTCCGGCGCGTCGTACTTGGTGCGGCCGCGGGCGACGCTCGGGCCCGCCTCGTCGATGATCACGGGAAGCCGCTTGCCGACCTTCGCCTTCTGCAGGCGCAGCGACACCCCCTGCTGCGCCTCCATGAAGCGGCGCTTGCGCTCGGCCTGCACCTCCGGGGGCACGGGCGCCGCCACGTCGTTGGCGACCGCCCCCTTCACCGGCTCGTAGGTGAAGCAGCCGACCCGCTCGAGCTTGGCCTCCCGGATCCAGGCGAGCAGTTCCTCGAACTCGGCCTCCGTCTCCCCGGGGAAGCCCACGATGAAGGTCGAGCGGATGGCGAGGTCCGGGCACATCTCCCGCCAGCGGCGGATGCGCTCCAGTTGGAGTTCCTGGTTGCCGGGGCGGCGCATGCGCTTGAGCACGCTCGGGCTCGCGTGCTGGAGCGGCATGTCGAGGTAGGGCAGCACACGCCCCTCGGCCATCAGGGGGATGACCTCGTCCACGTGCGGGTAGGGATAGACGTAGTGCAGCCGCACCCAGGCCCCGAGCGTGCCGAGTTCGGCCGCGAGATCGGCGAAGCGCGCGCGCACCTCCCGGTCCCGCCAGGGGCTCGTCGCGTAGCGGATGTCGACGCCGTAGGCGCTCGTGTCCTGCGAGACGACGAGGAGTTCCTTGACGCCGGCCTTCACGAGCTTCTCGGCCTCGCGGAGCACGTCGCCCGCCGGGCGGCTGACGAGGTCGCCCCGGAGCGAGGGGATGATGCAGAAGGTGCAGCGGTTGTTGCAGCCCTCCGAAATCTTCAGATACGCGTAGTGCCGCGGGGTCAGCTTCACCCCCTGCGGCGGGATCAGGTCGAGGAAGGGGTCGTGGGCGGGAGGCACCGCCTCGTGGACCGCCGCCACCACGGATTCGTAGGCCTGGGGGCCGGTGACGGCCAGGAGGTTCGGATACCGGTCGCGGATCTCCTCGGGCTGCGCGCCCATGCAGCCCGTGACGATGACGCGCCCGTTCTCGGCCATGGCCTGGCCGATCGCGTCGAGGGATTCGGCCTTGGCCGAGTCGAGGAAGCCGCAGGTGTTGACGATGACGACGTCGGCCCCGTCGTGGCGGCGCGACAGCTCGTAGCCCTCCGCCCGCAGATGCGTGAGGATGCGCTCGGAATCGACCAGCGCCTTCGGACAGCCGAGGGAGACGAAGGAGATCCGAGGCGCGCTGGCCTTCGGGGCGCCGGTCTTGGGTGACGAGGAAGCGGTCATCGGCATACGGCAAAGAGGCGTCCGCGCGGGCCCGGCGCTCAGGCCGGACCGGCCGCGACGGATGCCAGGGCACGGGATTCGGACAGCCCCTATACAGGCATCCGGGCGTGAGGGCGAGCCTGCCCCGGGCGGGGCGCCCCCGCCTGCGGCGCGGGGCTTAGGTCAAGCTTTGCCGTTTCGTATCAGGGCTTTGCCGGCGCTTCCGCAAGCACCACCTGAAGGGGAGGGGGCGAGGAGGGATGCGCTGGCGACGCATCCTCCCCGCGCGGGGCGTCATCGCACCCCGCTTCCCCCGCGGCACCGCCTGTGCGAGGCGTGTCGCGAGGCGGCGCGAGAGCCCCGGAACAGGCGGACGAACCGAATTCGACCCATGTGGACCGTCGAGATCCCGTTCATCGATCCCGTCGCGGCGGCCGAGCGCCTCGCGCCGCTGGGCGACCTCGCCTTCCTCGACAGCGCGATGCACCACGACACGCTGGGGCGGAGCTCGACCGTGGCGGCCTCGCCCTTCGCGCGCTTCCGCTACCGGGACGGCGTCGCGCGCCTCGACGGGCGGGCGGTCCCGGGCGGCCCGATCGCGGCCCTGCGGGCCTGTCTCGCCCCCTACCGCCCCTCCGCCCAGGCGGGAGGGAGCCCCTTCCCCGGCGGCGCCATCGGCTATTTCGCCTACGATCTCGGCCAGGCGCTGGAGCGGGTCGAGCGGCCGGCCCGCCGGGCCGGGCTCACCGACGACATCGCGCTCAACCTCTACGACACGGTGCTGACGATCGACCACGAATCCAGCACCTGCCGCCTCGTCGCCACGGGCTTTCCGGAGAGGGATCCCGCCCGGCGCGAGGCGCGGGCCCGCGCGCGCCTCGACGCCTTCGCGGCAGCGCTCGCGAGCGCGCCGCCGGAGCGGCCGGCGGGGCCCCGGACGCGCCTCGCGTGGCACTCGAACTTTTCCCGGCAAGAGTATGAGTGCGCTGTCGAAACCGTGCGCGACTACATCCGTGCGGGCGACATCTACCAAGCGAACATCGCCCAGCGCTTCTCGGCCGGGCTGCCGCCGGGCTTCGACCCCTTCGCCCTCTATCTGCGCCTGCGCGAGACGAACCCGGCGACCTTCGGCGCCTACCTCGCCTTCGAGGGGCTGACGGTGGCGTCGAGCTCGCCGGAGCGCTTCCTGAAGCTCGAGGGACGCCACGTCGAGACCCGCCCGATCAAGGGCACCGTCCGGCGCGTGGCCGACCCGGAGATGGATCGCCGGCTCGGCGAGGCGCTCCAGGCCAACCCCAAGGAGCGGGCAGAGAACATCATGATCGTCGACCTCCTGAGGAACGATCTCTCGCGGATCTGCGAGCCCCACAGCGTCCGGGTGCCGACGCTCTGCGGCCTGGAATCCTACGCCTCGGTCCACCATCTCGTGTCGGTGGTGACGGGCACCCTGCGGGAGGGGCTGGACGCCCTCGACCTCGTTGCCGCGACCTTCCCCGGCGGCTCCATCACCGGCGCGCCGAAGCTCAGGGCCATGGACATCATCACCGAGATCGAGGGGGATGCCCGCGAGATCTATTGCGGGGCGATCGGCCGGGTCGGCTTCGACGGCTCGCTCGACACCTCGATCGCGATTCGCACCGTGTTCATGGACGCGCAGACCGCCGTGCTGCAGGCGGGCGGTGGCGTCACCCTCCTGTCCGAGCCCGGCCCCGAATACGAGGAGACCCTGACCAAGGCCGCCCGCGTGTTCGAGGCCTTCGAGCCGACCTCATGATCCTCGTCATCGACAATTACGATTCCTTCGTCTTCAACGTGGTCCGCTACCTCGAAGAGCTCGGCGCCACGGTCCGGGTCGCGCGCAACGACGCCCTCGACGTGGCGGGCATCCGGGCGCTGGAGCCGGAGGCCGTCGTGGTCTCGCCCGGCCCCTGCACGCCGGCCGAGGCCGGGATCTCGCTGCCGGCGATCCGCGAACTCTCGGGCGAGGTGCCGATCCTCGGGGTCTGCCTCGGCCATCAGGCGATCGGCGCGGCCTTCGGCGGCAGGGTCGAGCGGGCCCTGCGCCCCCTCCACGGGCAGGCGACCCCCGTCTCGCACGCGGGCCGGGCGCTGTTCACGGGCCTGCCCGCGCCGATGCAGGTGGGCCGCTACCACTCCCTGATCGTGACGCCTCAGCCCGGCATGGAGCGTCATCTCAGCGTCGATGCGGTCTCGGCCGAGGGCGAGGTGATGGCGCTCTCGCACCGGACCCATCCGACCTGGGGCATCCAGTTCCACCCGGAATCGGTGCTGACCGAGAACGGCCACGCCCTGTTCGACAACTTCCTCGGCCTCGCCCGCGACTGGCGGGCGGGGAAGAAGGCCGGCGGCGACCATCCGGCGGTGCGGGCACCCGGCGATGCTGTGGCTTGACGGGCGGCTCACCGAGGGGCCCACGCCCTTCGACCTCGCCGACCGCGGGCTGACGCTCGGCGACGGGGTGTTCGACACCGCGCTCGCCCTGAACGGGCGCGTCGTCTTCGCCGAGGCCCACCGGTCACGGCTCGCGGCCTCCGCCGCGGCCCTCGGCTTCGGCCTCGACCCGGAGCGGATCGGGCAGGCGATGACGGCCCTTGCCGCCGCCGCGGGGGAGGGCGCCCTCGCGATCCGCACCACGGCGACGCGGGGCTCCGGCCCGCGGGGCCTGAAGCCGCCGGCCGAGCCCCGCCCGACCCTGTTCGCCAGCGCGGCCGCGCTGGGACCGGGCCTGTTCTTCGCGCCCTTGAGGCTCCGCCCGACGGAAATCGCCCGCAACGAGACCTCGCCGGCCTCGAGGCTCAAGACCCTCGGCTATCTCGACGCGGTGCTGGCGGCCGGGGAGGCGGCCGCCCACGGTTTCGACGAGGCCCTGTTCTGCAACACGCGCGGGCGCGTCGCTTGCGCCGGCACCGGCAACCTCTTCGCCCTGTTCGGAGACCGGCTGGTGACGCCGCCGCTCGCCGACGGGGTGCTGGCCGGGATCGTCCGGAGCGAGCTCCAGCAGCTCGCCCCCGGCCTCGGCCTCGTGCCGGAGGAGCGCTCGCTGACCCTGCCGGAGCTCATGGGCGCCGATTCCGTGTTCCTCACGAACTCGCTCCGGCTCGTGGCGCCCGTCGCGGCGATCGGCGAGCGGGCCTTCGCCAGCGCCGCGTGCACCGCCTTCGCCGGCCTTCGCGACGCCGTGCGGCGGCGGATCGCCGACGCGTGCGGGACGAGCCCGTGACGGGGCAGGGGGCTCCGCAGCCGGACCCGCAGCCCGTCCGCGTCGGGCTCCGCCTCGCCCTCGTCCTGCTCTACGGGCTCGTCGGGGCGGTGCATCTCGCCGCCCCCGACCGGCTGATGCCGATCATGCCGGGCTGGGTGCCCGCCCCCCGCCTCGTCATCCTGCTCACGGGGCTGTGCGAGATCGCCGGCGCCCTCGCCCTGATGAGCCCGCGCCTGCGCCGTGCGGCGGGGATCGGGCTCGCCCTCTACGCGATCTGCGTGGTGCCGGCCAACATCAAGCACGCGATCGAGAACGTGCCCGTCGCGGGCCTGCCCCGGAGCTGGTGGTACCACGGGCCCCGTCTCGCCTTTCAGCCGGTGCTGGTCTGGGCAGCGCTCTACGCGGGCTGCGTGCTCGACTGGCCGTTCGGCCGTAGGCCCGTCGCGGGGAGGGCGGAACGGGATGCCGGGATCCGGTGATTCCGGGATCCCGGGAGTGAGAGATCGCAGGATCCCGTGAGACGTGTCCCGATCCGCAAGAGGGCCTCTTAACCGCGGGATGGGGCCCTCGTCGCGCCGCCGCGCGGCTTCTGGTACGGTACCGCGCATGCCGAAGAGCCGCGCGCCGGACCGGACCACCTTCGAGCCCGCTGCGGACGCCCCTCCCGAGCAGGCGGATGTCGAGCGCGCCATCGAGGCCGCGCTGCAGCGCCTGCGGCCGGCCCCGCGCAGGACGGGCAAGGCGGCGGGCAAAGCGGTTGGCAAGTCGAAGAAGGGGGGCGGGTAGAGCGCGATGCGCTCTCCTTCCCGCCTTGGGGGAGGGGGTCCGACGGCCTGACGGGGAGGGGAGACGCCCAGCTCGTTTCCGGCCTCAGGCGCCCTTGCCCCCCTCCTCCCGCTTCACGAGGGCCCAGGCCGCCTCCATCGCCGCGAGGTCGCTGTCCGCGAGCCCGCGGCCCGCCGCTTCGAGCCGGGCCGCCATGGCGGTGAAGCGGCGCTCGAACTTGACGTTGCCCCGGCGCAGGGCCTCCTCCGGATCGACGCCCGCGTGGCGGGCGAGGTTCGCCACGGCGAAGAGCAGGTCGCCGATCTCCTCGGCCACCGCCTCCGCCTCGCCGGCGGCGAGCGCCTCCGCCACCTCCTCCGTCTCCTCGCGGACCTTGGCGACCACGGAGGCCGCGTCCGGCCAGTCGAAGCCGAACCCGGCCGCCCGCCGCGAGATCTTCTCGGCCCGGGCGAGCGCGGGGAGCGCGTGGGCGATGCCGGAGAGCGGCCCCGCCGGCCGCGCCCCCTCCCCGCGGGCGGCGCGCTCCTCGGCCTTGATCGCGCTCCAGAGCCGCTCGATCTCGGCCGGGTCGCGCAGGCGCTCGGCCTCGGGCAGGAGCCGGCCTTGCGCGTCGAACACGTGCGGGTGCCGCCGTACCAGCTTCTCGGCGATCGTGCGCGCCACGTCGTCGAAGCCGAAGGCGCCCGCCTCCTCGGCCATCCGCGCATGGAAGACGACCTGGAGCAGCAGGTCGCCGAGTTCCTCGCGCAGGTCGTCGAGATCCCCGCGCGCGATCGCGTCGGCCACCTCGTAGGCCTCCTCCAGCGTGTAGGGGACGATGCTGGCGAAGCTCTGCGCCACGTCCCAGGCGCAACCCCGCTCGGGATCCCTCAGCTCGGCCATCAGACGCAGGAGCCGGGTGGTCGGTGTCTCGTCAAGCAGCGGCATCGGCAATGTCCTGGAGGGCGGGTCAATCCTGGGGGCGGGGAGGGCCGGTCGCATCCGGGATGCCGACGCTCCTTAAGGGACCGGCTGCGCCGACGCACCTGACATCCGCGAGGGATCGATCGCAGCCGACCGGCTTCAAGGGGAGGGCGCATGGGGAAAACTCCGGTATATTCCCTTCATTCCCATTGGAAAAGGTAACGTCGATCGACCGTTCGCTGAAACGAACGCTGCCCCGACGCCTTAGGAAACCTATCAGGAAGGATTCTCAGAGAGTCAGTTCAGCAAGTTATATGAGAGAGCAGAAACTCTCATACCTTCAAGAGGATAGACCACTTTCCCGTATGGGACTCTGCGCGGATGCGCATACGAGTCTGCGCGGGCGCGTATGGGATTCTGCGGGTGGTTCGCGGAGGTGCGCATCGGATTCGGCGTGATCGCGTATGCGATTCGGCGTGAATTCCGGGTCGGAGCGGTGGAGAATGGGGACAAGTCCGGAGCCGCCCGGCGTATCGAACTCTGCGCGGCCCGGCCCCCGGACGGGCGCCCGTATCGAACTCTGCGCGGGCTTCCCGGACGGCCCCGGATCTCCGCCGGCGATCCGGCTCCCGTGGAGAAGCGTGAATATCCGGGATAAGCCCGGCGATCCGCCGTCGCGTCCGGGGGCGCTCGGACTCCTGACCCGCGAATCGTGCCATCTCTGCCCGGATCAGGCGGGCCGGGTTCCGGCGTGGACGCCAACCCCTCACGGTTGAGCTGCCGCGCCGCCTCCCGACCCGCGGGCCTGGAGGCGGCGCGGCTCGGTATCTTCGGGATGACGATGGGCATCGAGGACAGACTGGCCGGCATCCGCGACGCCGATCTCCTGGCGGAGGTCGAGGCGGCGCGCGGCGGCTTCCTGTTCGGCCAGATCGTCGAGCACATCCTGCATCGCCAGCGCGAGCGGGACGCGGCCCACGCGCTGCGCGACGCCGCCGAGAACCGGCGCGCCCGCCTCGGCCGCGACGCGCGCCGCCGCGACGCGATCCGCGAGGTCATCGAGAACGAGCCGACGGCCCCGGAGAACCTGCAGCACATCCACTCGGTGCTGGCGCTCTGCGGCCTGCCCTACCGCGATCCCGGGCCGGTGCGGGACTTCGTCCGCACCTACGGCCGCAACTCGCTGAGCCTCGTGGCCGGGCGCCTCAAGAGCCCCCTGACGGGCGAGATGGAGCCGCAGGGGCTCCCCTACGGCCCCAAGGCCCGCCTCGTGCTCCTGCACCTCTGCACCGAGGCCGTGCGGCAGCGCAGCCCCACGATCGAGGTCGCGCAATCGCTCTCCGCCTTCATGCGCGAGATGGGGTTCGCCGTGACGGGGGGCGAGCGCGGCACGATCCGCCAGTTCAAGGAGCAGCTCAACCGTCTGGCCGCCTGCACCATGCAGATCGGCCTCTGGGACGGGGAGGCGCGGGCCCGCACCCTCAACGTGCCGCCCTTCCGCAGCCTCGACCTCTGGCGCGGCGCGAGCCCCGACGGCCTCGCCTGGTCGAAGACGGTCGAGTTCCACCAGGATTTCTACGACAACCTGATCCAGCACGCCCTGCCGGTCGACATCCGGGCGGCCCGCGCCTTCTCCGGCTCGGCCCGCAAGCTCGACCTGCTGTTCTGGGTCGGCTACCGCCTGCGCGCCCTGCATCGGCCCCTGCGCCTGACCTGGGACAACCTGCACGGCCAGTTCGGGGCGGAGAACGCCAGCATCCGCAGTTTCCGCCAGGCCTTCAAGGC
Organism: Methylobacterium segetis; assembly: GCF_004348265.1. GTDB lineage: Bacteria > Pseudomonadota > Alphaproteobacteria > Rhizobiales > Beijerinckiaceae > Methylobacterium > Methylobacterium segetis. The sequence goes on along the minus strand of NZ_SMNT01000027.1, from coordinate 30,103 downwards.
CGACCTCGCCCATCTCTGCGAGGTGTTCCCGCGGCTGCCGATCGCCCTCGACGACAACGGCATGACCCTCCAGCCGGCCGATCCGAGCGCCCTCCTCGTGCCGCCGCGCGCTCCGAAGCCGCAGGCGAAGCGCGCTTAGGGAACGTACAGAATATACGTTTTATTACTGAAGGGTACCGACCCGTATTCCGGGTGTTGCCGCACGTCGCGCTGCCATCTCAGGTGGACGGAATATAAGGAACGGAACGCTTGCCGGATGATCCGGCGCCGGTTATTCCCTACGCATGGACGGAATGGAAAGCCGGATGTTCCCTTCGGAGGCGGAGATCGAGGATCGGCTCGCGGCCTTGCGGCGCCGGCGCGAGGCCCTCGACCGGCTGATCGCGGACCACGCGCTCTACCTCGAACTCGGGCGCCGCCTGCGCGGCCCCGGAGGGGTCGGTTCGGAGCCGGTTGATCCGGTCGACGAGCCCGCCCTCGAACAGGGCGAGGCGAGGCCGCGGGCCGCCCCCGCTCGGCCCCCCGAGCCCGATATCCCCGCCGATGCGGAGCCCGGATTCGGTTGCCCTCACGACGGGCCGATGGCGCCTGCACCCTCGGATGCGGGGCCTCCCGCCCCCCTGCCGGTGGCCTTCGAGGAGGATCCGGTCGCCGCCCGCCGCTACGGGCGCGCCCTGATCGCGGCGGCTCTGGCGGCGCTTGCCGAGGCGGACCGGCCGCTCCACGCGGGCGAGATCCTGGAGCGGATCGGGCGCCAGGGCTTCGTCCTGCCGGGGCAGGACCCGGTCGCGGCCCTCAACACGCGCCTGTGGAAGCGCTCCGGCCCCGGCGGCCCGGTCCGGCGCCTCGGCGAGGCCGTCTACGCGCTCGCCGAGGACTGAGGGATCAAGGCTCCCGGCGGCCCTTCAGGAACAGGGCGAGGCGGTAGGTGCGCAGGCCCGCGATGGTCGAGGCGACGAGGAAGCCGTAGACGCCGCCGGTGATGTGCCGCCGCACGAGGTAGTATTTCAGGAACGTGGTGAGCGGCTCGACGCAGATCCTGAGCAGCGTCGGCAGGCGCGCCTTGCGGACCTCCCGCGCCTGCAGGCGGAAATAGGCCGTGTTCTTCTCGATCAAATGGCCGAGCGAGCGGATCGACTGGTGGTAGACCGGCGCCCGGACGCGCCCCCTGTGCTCCGGCGCGAGCTTGATCTCGTCGAAGACGCTGCTCTCGGGGAAGCGGCAGCGGGTCTTGTCGTAGAGCCGGACATAGGTGTGGTAGTCGGCGAGCGGGCGCGGGCGCTCATGCCCGGGATAGACATGGCTGATGGTGAAGGCGAAGCCGTGGATCCCGGGCGGGATCGGCCGCGACAGGAGGTCGATCAGCTCGGCGCGCACGGGCTCGGGCAGCCACTCGTCGGCATCGAGGTTGAGCACCCAGTCGTGGCGCGCCATCTCCTCGGCGAAGCGCTTCTGCTGGCCGTAGCCGGTCCAGGGATTGAAATGGCAGCGGGCGCCGTGCCGCTCGGCGAGCGCCACCGTCCCGTCCGTGCTGCCCGAATCGATCACGACGATCTCGCGCGCGATGCCCTTCACGCTCTCGATGCAGCGCGCGATCCGGTCAGCCTCGTCGCGGGCGATGATCGTGCAGGAGACGGCGACCGGTAGCGGGCGGTCCGGCTGCGTGGGCGCGTCCATGAGGGGTTCGGCGGCCTCCGTGAGCCCGCGCCGCCCGGAGGAGCGCCCGGGGCGGGGCGTTGTCGGCAGAGGCTTATAGAGGCTCGGGGGCGGCGGGCCTAGGGGCGCGGCCCGCGCCCGGCGCCGGGGCGCCTCGCGGCAGGGAAGGCGGGAAGGCCGGCGGTGCGGGCGTGCCGATCGGCCCCGCCCGCACCGCCGGTCCCGAAAACCGCGCCGGCCGGCGACTCCCGCGCGGGTCCCGGCAGGCAGGAAACACCCGCGCCCCGGCCGAGCGCCAGGGGAATAAAGGCTTAGCTCCCGATGCGCCGTGGGTCAGTGCAGCCGCGCGGGCGCCTCGGCGGCCGGCGGCGCGCCGGCTCCGCCCGCGGCCCCGAAGCCGAGGGCCTCGGCAGCCTGGCAGATGCGCAGCTCCGCCTCGACGGCCCGGGCCTCGGCGGCGGCGCAGGCGCGGGCCTGCGACCCGAGTTCCTCCCGCAGCCGGCGCAGGCTCGCCTCCGTCACGGCGAGCCGCGCCTCGCTCTCCCGCGCGGCGGCCTCCGCCCGCTCGGTTCGGGCATTCGCCGCGCGGACATGATCGACCACGCGGGCGAGGAGGGCGAGCAGCGTGTCCGTTCGGGCGCTCATCGGGCGTGTCGTCTCTCTCGCTGGCCGGGCCGCGGGGCCTTCGGAAAGGCCAAGCTTCTGCCACGTGGACGCGGCCAGTGTCACCACCTGCGGTCGCATCCGGGCCGAAGCCGGCCCCGAGCCGGATCGACGGCGCACCATCTCCGAAGGTTCGCGCGGGGAGCCTCGCCGCTTGCCTTGCCCTGCCAGCGTATTCGCGTGCAGGGCGCCCGCAGCCTTTGGGCAGACGTCAGATTCCGTCCGCGCGCGTCAACGAAGAGGGTCGGGTGGTGCGAAGAAAGGATTGCCAATTGCCCGCGGATCAGTCCCAATGAATGCTGCGGCTCGCGAAGGCCGTTCTTCATCAGCGCTTTCTTTGCACATGGGGGGCCTCATGTTCGAGTTCGTGCGCAGCCTCTGGGACGTCGATAGTCTCTCGCCCCACGGCATCTGTCTGCTCTGGCGGCCGGAACTGATCTGGACGCATGTCGTCTCGGACACGCTCATCGCGCTCGCCTATTTCTCGATTCCCGGCGCGCTCGCCACCTTCGTCTCCCGCCGCCCCGACATCGTGTTCGGCTGGATGTTCTGGTCGTTTGCGGTCTTCATCACCGCCTGCGGGGCGACGCACCTCTTCGCGATCTGGACCCTGTGGGTGCCCGATTACGGGGCCGAGGCCCTGGTCAAGGCCGTGACCGCACTCGCCTCGGTTGCAACCGCCATCGCCCTCTGGAAGCTCCTGCCGCAGGCGCTGGCGCTGCCCTCGCCGACGCAGCTTCGCCGCGCCAACGAGGAGCTCAAGGCGCGCATCGCGGAGCGCGACCGGGCGCTCGCCGCGCTGGAACTCGCCACCGCCGAGCAGCGGCGCACCGAGGCGCTGCTGCGCCAGTCGCAGAAGATGGAGGCGATCGGCCAGCTCACGGGGGGCGTCGCGCACGATTTCAACAACCTGCTCAACGTGGTGCTCGCCAATCTCGAGCGGGTGGAGCGGCGCCTGGACCCGGCCAGCCCGCTGCTCGGCCCCGTACGCGACGCGATGACGGGGGCCGAGCGGGCGGCGGCGGTGACCCACAAGCTCCTCGCCTTCGCCCGCAAGCAGCCGCTCTCGCCCGTGAGCAGCGACGTGAACGGGCTGATCGGCGCCTTCGCGGAGCTGCTGCGCGGCACGATCGGCCCGCAGATCCGCCTTGAGACGGATCTCGCGCCGGATCTGCCGCGGGTCGAACTCGATCCGAACCAGTTCGAGAACGCGATCCTCAACCTCGCCGTCAATGCCCGCGATGCCATGCCGAAGGGCGGCGTGCTCACCCTGGCGACGCGGGCCCTGCGGCCGGAGGAGGGGTTGGGCCTCGCGGGTGGTCCGGCGGAGGCCGGCCTCGTCGTCGAGGTGCGCGACACCGGCGCCGGCATGCCGCCCGAGGTCGCCGCCCGCGCCTTCGAGCCCTTCTTCACGACGAAGCCCCTCGGCCAGGGCACCGGGCTCGGGCTCAGCCAGGTCTTCGGCTTCGCCCAGCAATCGGGCGGCACCGCCGCGATCGTGATCGGGCCGCAGGGCGGCACGATCGTGCGGCTCCTCTTCCCCGCCCCCGCGCCCCGGACGGCGCCCGCACCCGCAGCGGCGACGGCAGAGCCGCCGGCGCTGCCGGGCCTCTCCCTGGCAGGGGCATGACGAGGGCGGGCATGACGAGGGCGGGCATGACGAGGGCGGGCATGACGGACCGGCCGCGGATCCTCGTCGTCGAGGACGAGGCCATGCTGATCGAGGTGGTCGCGGCCGAGCTCGAGGAAGCGGGCTACGAGGTCGTGCAGGCGCTGACGGGCGAGGCGGCGGCGGCGATCCTCGCCGCGCGCACGCCGATCGACCTCCTGTTCACGGATATCCGCCTGCCCGGAGACCTCGACGGCTGGGGCGTGGCCGAACAGGCCCGCGCCCTGCAGCCGGGCCTGCCGGTGATCTACGTGACGGGCTACAGCGCCGAGGAGCCCCGGCAGGTGCGCGACAGCCTCCTCGTCATGAAGCCCTACCGCCCCTCCGCCATCGTCGCGGCCGTGCGCCGCCTCGGCATCGGCTGAGCGGCGGACCTGCCCTCAGCCCGCCAGGGGCGGCAGGGTGCCGAGCAGGCGCAGGAGGTCGCGCAGGTTCTGCGTGCCGGTGCGGGCGAGGATGCCGAGGAAGTGGGTGCGGGCCGTGCTCACCGCGACGCCGCGGGCGGCGGCGGCCTCCTCGAAGGTGAGGCCTGCCGCGAGCTGCCCGCAGAGGGCGGCCTGGGCCGGGGTCAGGCCGAAGAGCCGCTGCAGCAGGGCCGGGGCGGGGGCGGCCGGCGCGTCGTCCCGGCGCAGGGTGAGGAGCGCGCTGGGAGCGGCGCGCCCCGCCCCCAGCGGCGTGGCCAGCACCGAGAGCCGGATTCCGTCCTTCCCCCGCAGCCGCATCGCCCCGGGCCGCCCGGCGGCCGCGCCCTGCACCAGGGCACGCAGGTCCGCGCTCTCGCCGGGCGAGGCCGCCGCGAGAGCGCCGCGCGGCCCGAGCGCGAGGCCGGCGCCCGCCCGCGCGAGATCCTCGGCCGCACGGTTGAGCCGGCGCACCCGCCCGTTCGGCCCGCAGACGACGATTCCGAAGGCGAGGGCATCGAGGGCGTCCGCGGCCTCCCCTCCGCGTGCGCCGACTGCGCGGAAGCGGCGGTGCAGACGCAGGGCCGCCCCGAGATGGAGGCCCAGATCCGCGAGCCGGTCCTTGTCCGCCACGTCGAGGAGGCGGCTGCCCGCCGCGCGGTTGACGGAGACCGTGCCGATGATCCCCGGCTCGAGCGGCATGGCGAGGCCCATCGGCCGGCGCATACCGTAATGGCGGGCGAAATCGTTGTAGAACTCGCTGCGCAGGAGCATGTCCTCGTCGACCTGCTCGGGGCCGAGGAAGACCCGGCCGGGCTGGCGCCGCGCGGCGCTCCAGGGGTCGATCCGGTGATAATAGGCGAGGTAGGGCGCGGTGGAGGCGGCGATATCGTCGGTCACCGTGAGGTCGCAGACCCGGCCCTCCTCCACGAGCCAGATCCCGGCCGTCTCCGTGTCCATCACCGACTGGACGATCGCGGCCATGCGCCGGAGCGCGTCCGGCTCGCCGGCGGCCTCGTAGAGCGCCGCGATCCGCTCGGGACTTAACGGGTCGGGCATCGAGGCATCTTGGTAGAGCAAGACGGATATACAACCGCCAATTGGTTTATTGAATAATAATACACGTATCGTCCATATGCCCGCCGATTTGTTCTTCTGAGATTCCTCTCAGACTTGAAATACGACATCAAGCATCCGGAAGATCGATGTCAAGATTGACCTCGATCCGAGGCGCTCGACGGAACGACTGTGCAATCCTGGCGCAAGCCGCACGCGATAGAGGTTTCGCGTGCCACCTCCTCAGAAGTGAGGAGGCGGCACGCTTCAAGGCCGCATAAGGCTGGGCCGGAGACGAGAAGGAGCGCGCGGATGCGGACCCTGACCATCGCGAGGAGGACGGCCTTCGGCGCCGCGGCGCTTGCGCTGGCCGCGATGGCGCCCGGCCCGGTCGCGGCTCAGGGCTTCGGGCAGCGCCCGTCCTCCAATGCCTCTATCGGGAGCGTGCCGCCCTCGCGTCAGCCCGCGATCCAGCCGCGCCCTGCGGTCGAGCCGAAGGTCCAGCCGAAGCCCGGCGGTCCGGCGGCGTCCAACCCGTTCGCCAATGTCGGCAAGCCGACGCCGATCGTCGGCGGCCCGGCCTGGACCGACAAGAACCGGCGCTGAGGCGACGGGATCCACGATCTTCGAGGGAGGAGCACACCATGCGCAACGGGGCAGGATCCATCGCTGGGGCCGTCCTCGCGGCCTCTCTCCTGGGAGGGCCTGCGCTCGCGGGCGGTATCGGCGGTGCACGCCCTGCGGCCGCTCCGGCGCCGCTCGTCAAGCCCGCCATGCCCCGGCCGCCCGGCGCGGGTGCAGCGCCGCCCGTCCAGCAGCAACTGAGACCCCCATCCGTCAGCCCCACCTATATCGGCGGCGGCGTCTATCAGATGTCGAACGGCCAGAAGGTCAACGCGGGCGGCCCGCCGCCCGCGCGGGTCGCACCCGGCGGCATTCGCTGAGGCGCCGGACACCGGTTGATCGATCCATCCCGGCTCGACGGTGCCGATGGTTCGGCAAAATCTGCTCTTCGTCCGCTTTGCGGGCGCGGGAAGACCAGAAAGATCGGACGTCCTCCTCACTTCTGGGGAAGCGTCCTGGAAAAAATGAGTGTTCGTTGAGCGGGTGAGAGCGGGACATCTTCGCCTCACCGATCGCATCCAGGCCGCCGGGGCGGACGGGCTGGGTGGGTGCTCCTCCTCCGCCGAAGGGTTCCGACGATGACACGCCGTCCCACGTTCCCGCTGCTCGGCGCGGCGCTCCTCACCTCCGGCTTCCTCGCCGCCTCATCGGCCCAGGCCTGCACGGGGGCGCTCTGCTACACGCGGCCCGGCGGCGTTGCCGCCCGGCCGGTCGTCGGTACTCCGAGCAAGGTCGTCGTTCCCCAGCCGACAGTGTCGAACAAGGTCAATTATGGCCATGGCGGCATCGTTGCCGCGGGTGCCGGGAACGCGAAGGATCAGCTCAGCAAGGGCGCGGCCGTGCAGGTGAGCCGGCCGCCGAACTTCCGGTAACGCTCGCTCTTCCATCGAACGTTCAGATCGAAGCGTTTCAGCCCGGCCTTGCGGCCGGGCTATACTGCTTTATTCGCACGCAGTCGGTTGCTTTTCGGCAACAGATGCACCTTATCAAAGCGCAAATATTGAAATTTTCGCCGAATCTTCAGCAATCTGTACCGGATAGACTTGGAGAGATTCGGTGCGAAAACTTTCGATCATCTGCGGATTGCTCGCGACGGGGCCGGCCTGGGCGGCCGACCTCGCCCTGGCGCCGGCCGCGCCGCCCGCCTTCGAGCCGGCCTGGACCACGACGTTCAACACCGAGTTCCGGTATTTCAGCTTCAGCGGCACCAAGGGCCAGCCAACCGGCGTCGCCCCGCTCGGCGTGCGCGGCTCCGGCACGCAATTCTACCTGCCCTTCGGCCTCGCCATCTCGGGCCAGCCGAGCCCCGACCTGAAGATCGATCTCACTGCCCGCGGCGGCTACGTCGATTCGCGGCAGGGCACGCCGGGCCTCAGCGGCTCCGTGCGCACCGCCCTCGACACGCAGCTCTCGGCCACCGCCACCTATCTCGGCATCGACGGGGTTCAGCCCTTCGCCTCGATCAACATGAACCTGCCCACCGGCGAGAGCTACCTCGCGGGCACGCGCTTCCTCGCCCGGCTCGATTCGGACCTCGTGGACGTGCCGACCTTCGGGGAGGGGCTGAATTTCGGCCCGAGCGTCGGCGTCAACGTGCCCCTCGGCCAGACGATGCTGTTCAACCTGACCCTCGGCTACACGACCCGCGGGCCCTTCTTCCGCGAGGGTCCGCCGGACCCGTTCACGGGGATCGACGCCTTCGTCGAGACGAAATCCGGCGACACCGCCTCGGTCACCGCCTCGCTCGCCTACGAGGAGGGTCCCTGGAGCGGCAACCTCGCCGTGGTCTACTCGCAGGACGGCACCACCTTCGTCGATCGGGCGCCGCTGATCCGCTCGGGCGAGCGCGTCGGCATCTCGGGACAGGTGGGCTATGCCTGGGCGGAGGCGTGGCTGACGACGCTGAGCGCCTCCTTCAACAACACGCAGCGCAACTTCGTGCCGAACGCCGTGCTGCCGGGTCTCGTGGCCGAGCCGCGCAACTCGAACAGCAACCTCTACCGCGTCGGCCTCGACACCCTGTACCGCCGGGGCAGCTTCGCGCTCGGGCCCACCCTGAGCTATCTCTACCGCGACGTGAATTCCTATGACCCGACCACGTTCCAGTTCCTGCCGGCCCGCGAGCGCTACGGGGCGGGCGGCACCCTGCAATACACGCTCACCGAGACGGTCTCCCTGAGCCTGCGTGGCGAGCGCATCTTCGTGCGCGAGGCCGTGAACCCGGACAAGGAGCCCTTCCCGGGCTTCGGGATCGTGCCTGGCACGGGCCAGCCGCGCCTGTCCTACACGGGCTGGTCGATCGGCGGCGGCGCCACCATCCGGTTCTGAGGAGTCGACGATGCGTCACACATCCCTTTCCCTCCTCGCCCTCGCCCTCCTCGCCGGCCCGCAGGGGGTGCCCGAGGCCGCCGCGCAGCCGCGCGCCGTCGCGGCCCCGCCGCTCCGCCCGGCCGCCTGCCCGGAGGGCCGGCTCAGCGACGGGTCCTGCGTGAACCCGCGCCTCGCCTTCGCGGCCCGTCAGCAGGGCGTCTGCTACACGCAGGTGAAGCTCTCCTACATCGTCTGCCCCGGCGTGCTGCCCGGGCTCGACACCCGCTACAGGTACCCCTTCAACGTCGTCACCGAGCGCCAGCGCGAGCTGAACGTCGTGTTCGAGCGCTGAGCGGCTGCGCGGGCCCGGCCGGTCGCTTCCGCGCCGGCACCGCGCGACCCTCTCGACCGTGCGGGCGAGGGCGGGGCGGGGGGGCCGCCTCAGCCCTCCTTCGCCCGCTCGCGCAGGACGTATTTCTGCACCTTCCCGGTCGAGGTCTTCGGCAATTCGCCGAACACGATCTGGCGGGGCAGCTTGTAGGGGGCGAGCCGCTCGCGGCACCACGCGATCAGGGCGTCGGGCTCGACCGTCCGGCCCTCTTTCAGCTCCACGAAGGCGACCGGCGTCTCGCCCCACTTCTCGTCGGGCTTGGCGACGACCGCGGCGGCGGCCACCGCCGGGTGCTTGAAGAGCGCATCCTCCACCTCGATCGAGGAGATGTTCTCGCCGCCCGAGATGATGATGTCCTTCGAGCGGTCCTTGAGCTGGATGTAGCCGTCCGGGTGCTTCACCCCGAGGTCGCCGGAGCGGAACCAGCCGCCCGCGAAGGCGGCCTGCGTCGCCTTCGGGTTCTTGAGGTAGCCGCGCATCACCACGTTGCCGCGGAACATCGCCTCGCCCATCGTCTCCCCGTCGGCGGGGACCGAGTCCATCGTGTCGGGGTCGCGCACGTCGAAACCTTCGAGGACGGGGTAGCGCACGCCCTGGCGCGCCATCCGGGCGGCGCGCTCGTCCGGGGGCAGGTCGTCCCACGCCTCGTGCCACGCGTTCACGACCGCCGGGCCGTAGGTCTCGGTCAGCCCGTAGAGGTGGGTCACGTCGAAGCCCGCCTCACCCATCGCGGCAAGCACGGCCTGCGGCGGGGGTGCGGCCGCCGTCATGAAGGAGACCCGGCGGGGCAGGGGGCGCTTCTCGGAATCCGGCGCGTTGAGGAGGAGCTGCATCACGATCGGCGCGCCGCACAGATGCGTGACGTCGTGCTCGGCGAGCGCCCGGTACATCGCCCCGGCGCGAACCTGACGCAGGCAGACATGCGTGCCGGCCACCACCGAGAGCGTCCAGGGAAAGCACCAGCCGTTGCAGTGGAACATCGGCAGCGTCCAGAGATAGACGGGATGCCCGTACATGCCTCCCGTGATGACGTTGCCGAGGGAGAGGAGCGCCGCGCCGCGGTGGTGGTAGACCACGCCCTTCGGATCGCCCGTGGTGCCCGAGGTGTAGTTGAGCGAGATCGCGTCCCACTCGTCCCCCGGCATGGTCCAGTCGTGCTCGGGATCGCCCTCGGCGAGGAATGCCTCGTAGCCGATCTCGCCGAGAGCCGTGCCCTCGCCCCCGTATTCGGGGTCGTCCACGTCGATCACGAAGGGTTCGACCCCCGCCTTCTCCAGCGCCGGCCCCGCAACCTTCGAGAATTCGCGATCGGTGATGAAGATCTTGGCCTCCCCGTGGTCGAGGCAGAAGGCCAGCGCCCCCGCATCGAGCCGGGTGTTGAGCGTGTTGAGCACTGCCCCCGTCATCGGCACCCCGTAATGGCACTCGATCATCTCGGGCGTGTTCGAGAGCAGCACCGCCACGGTGTCGCCGCGCCCGATGCCCCGCGCCTTGAGCGCCGAGGCGAGGCGGCGGCTGCGGGCGTAGAGATCGGCGTAGCTGCGCCGGAGCGGCCCGTGGATCACCGCCACGTGGTCGGGGAAGACGCGCGCGGCCCGGTCGAGGTAGCTCAGCGGCGTCAGCGGCTGGAAATTGGCCGGGTTCCGGTCGAGGTCGCGGTCGTAGATCGTGTCGGCGCCCGGCTTGTCGGCGTTCGTCGTGTCGGCGGTCATGGCGTTTCTCTCCTGCCGGCACGATACCGCGCGACCGCGCCCGATCAATCGTGCGTGCGTTCGGGCGCGCCCTTCACCATTCGGCCCGCGGCACCTCCGCGCCCGTGATCTCGGCCACGATCCGCTCCCGTTCCCGCCGGCTCGGGCCGAGGCGGGCGCGGGCCGCCGCGAGCGCGGCGGCCGGGGCCTCGTCCGGATGGCCCGCGGCGAAGGGCGGGGCAGGGGCGTATTCGAGGGCGAGCTGGATTCCGTGCGCCGCCGTCTCGCCCGCGATCTCCGCCGCGAGCGCCAGGGCGAAGTCGATCCCCGCGGTGACGCCGCCGCCTGTCAGGAGCGCGCCGTCGCGCACCACGCGCTTGCGCACGGGGGTCGCCCCGAAGGCCGGCAGGAGGTCGTGCGCCGCCCAATGCGTCGTCGCCCGCCGGCCCCGCAGGAGCCCCGCCGCGCCGAGCACCAGCGCGCCCGTGCAGACGGAGGTGAGGTGGCGCGCGGTCTCCGCCTGACGGCGCAGGAAGGCGTGGAGGGTTGCGTCCCGCATCAGGGTGTTGACGCCGCTGCCGCCCGGCACGCAGACCACGTCGAGGTCGGGGCAATCGGCGAGCCGGGTCGTCGGGGCGAGCACGAGCCCGGTCGTGCTGCGCACGGGCGCGAGATCGGCCGCGACGAGATGCATCTCCGCCCCGGGCAGGGCGGCGAACACCTCGTAGGGGGCGGTGAGGTCGAGTTGCTGCACGCCGGGGAAGACGAGGAGGCCGATGCGAAGGGTCATGGGAACCTGCCGTACGGGGGCCGGCCGGCACTCTCGAACGGGCTCGCCCGGACGGCAAGCCGGGTCATTTGACATTCCGGGCCGGATCACCGACACGGCCGCCGGTCCGGGCGCGGGCGGTCTGCCCGGCCGGCCGATGCCGTTGAGCCCGCCGCGAGCCCGTGACGGGACGCCCACCACGAGACGCGCATGACGAGCCTCTCCGCCGGCCGCGTCGCCCGAAGCGCGCTCTCCGCGCCGCTGCCCGACCGGATCCTCGCCTTCGGGGCGCGCAGCCACGCCCGGGCCTGCGCCCTGCTCCTCGCCCTCTGCCTCGTCTGCTTCCTGCCGGGGCTGACCTCCCTGCAGCCGATGGACCGGGACGAGCCCCGCTTCGCCCAGGCCACGAAGCAGATGCTGGAGACGGGCGACCTCGTCGACATCCGCTTCCAGGCGGAGGCGCGCCACAAGAAGCCGGTCGGCATCTACTGGCTGCAGGCGGCCTCCGTCGCCGCGGGCGAGGCGCTCGGCGTGCCGGAGGCCCGCACCGCGATCGGCCTCTACCGCCTGCCCTCGCTCCTCGGTGCCGCGGCCTCCGTGCTGCTCGCCTATTGGGCGGCGCTCGCCTTCCTCCCGCGCCGGGGCGCCCTCCTCGCCGCCGCGCTCTTCGGCGCCTGCCTGATGCTCGCGGCCGAGGCGCACCTCGCCAAGACCGACGCGGTGCTCACGGCCACCGCGACCGCGGCCTTCGGGGCGCTCGCCCGCGCCTGGCTGCGGCGGGGGCAGGGCCCCCACGGCCCCGCCGTCTTCCTCGCCTTCTGGCTCGGGCTGGCGCTCGGCATCCTCGTCAAGGGGCCGATGGTGCCGATGTTCGTCGGCCTTGCCGCCCTCGTCCTCTCGGTCCGGGCGCGCTCCGGGCGCTGGCTTCTCGCCCTCCGCCCCGGACCCGGCCTCGCCCTCACCCTGGTCCTCGTGGTGCCCTGGTTCCTCGCCATCGCCTGGAAGAGCGGCGGCGCCTTCTTCGGGGAGGCGGTGGGCAAGGACATGCTGGGCAAGGTCGGCACCGCCAAGGAGAAGCATTGGGGGCCGCCGGGCGCCTACGCGATCGCCTTCTTCGCGACCTTCTGGCCCGGTGCGGCCTTCGCGGCGCTGAGCGTGCCCTTCGCGTGGCGCGCGCGAGGCAGCGACGCGGTCGCGCTCCTGCTGGCCTGGATCGTTCCCTCCTGGCTCGTCTTCGAGGCGGTGCCGACGAAGCTGCCGCACTACGTGCTGCCCCTGATGCCGGCGGTCGCGATCCTGACGGCGCTCGCGCTCCAGTCCGGCGCCCTCGACCCCGCCCGGCGCGGCGCGCGCGCGACGGTCGCGTTTCTCCTGCTCCTGATCCCGGTCGGCCTCACCCTCGGACTCCTCGCCGCCGGGTGGAGGCTCGACCGGACCCTGCCGCTCGCCGCGCTCCCGCTCCTCCTTGGGTCTTGCGCGCTGGCGGCGCTCGCGGTCGCGGCCTTCGCGCGCGGGGCGGCCGAGCGCGCCTGCGTGATCGCGATCCTCTCGGCCTGCCTCCTCACGCCGTCCGTGCTCGGCCTCGCCCAGCGCGCGCTGCCGGCGCTGAAGGTCTCGGGCCGCCTCGCGGCGATCCGCGACGCGCTGCCCTGCGAGAGGCCGCAGGTCGCGAGCCTCGGCTACCGCGAGCCGAGCCTCGTCTTCCTGATGGGCACAGACCTGATCATGCTCGATTCCGGATCCGACGCCCTCGCTTTCCTGGCCGGCGGCGGCTGCCGCCTCGTCCTCGTCGAGGCGCGCTTCGCGGCCGATCTCGCCGCTGCCGCGCCCGTGGCCGCGCCGCTCCCCGTACCCGTGGGGCAGGTCTCGGGCTTCAACATCAACGGCGGCAAACGGCTCGACCTGACGGCCTACGCGGTGGTGCCGTGATGGAGCGCGCGACCGTGAGCCCGTCCCCCGATCCCCGCCTCACCGTCGTGGTGCCGGTGCGTAACGAGGCCGGCAACATCGCGAGCCTCGTCGCCGAGATCGAGGCGGCCTGCGCGGGGCTGACGCCCTTCGAGGTGATCTACGTCGACGACGGCTCGACCGACGCGACGCCGGAGCGCCTCGCCGAGGCTCGCGCCGCCCGGCCCTGGCTGCGGGTGCTGCAGCACGCGGCGAGCGCCGGCCAGAGCGCGGCGGTGCGCAGCGGCGTCGCCGCGGCGCGCGCGCCCATCGTCGCGACCCTCGACGGAGACGGCCAGAACGACCCCGCCTTCATCCCGGCCCTCGTCGCGGCCCTGGAGGAGGGGGGGCCGGCGGCCGCCCTCGCGCAGGGGCAGCGCACGGGGCGCAAGGACGGACGCTTCAAGATGCTGCAATCGCGCATCGCCAACGGGGTGCGGGGCCGCATCCTGCGCGACGCCACGCGCGACACGGGCTGCGGCCTCAAGGTCTTCCGCCGCTCCGTCTACCTGCGGCTGCCCTATTTCGACGCGCTGCACCGCTTCATGCCGGCCCTCGTCGCCCGCGAGGGCTACGGCGTCGTCCACCGCGACGTGATCGACCGGCCCCGCTTCACCGGCACCTCGAATTACGGCCTGTTCGACCGGCTCTGGGTCGGGCTCCTCGACCTCGCCGGGGTCTGGTGGCTGATCCGCCGCAAGCGCCCGACGCCGGCCGTCGCCGAGGTCGTGGCACCGACAGAGGTGGGGGGGCGGCCGTGCTGATCGAGATCTCCGACCACCTGCGGGGCTATTTCTACGACGTCTTCGTCACCCGCTTCGATTTCTGGCTCGTCTTCGGCATCCTGGCACAGCTCGTCTTCGGCTCGCGCTTCATCCTGCAATGGATCGCGAGCGAGCGGGCGGGCAGGAGCGTGATGCCGCTCTCGTTCTGGTTCCTCTCGATCCTCGGCGGGCTGATGACGCTCGCCTACGGCTTCGTGCGCAAGGAGCCCGTGATCATCATCGGGCAGGGGCTCTCGACGGGGATCTACCTGCGCAACCTCGCCCTGATCTTCCGCGAGCGCGGCCGCGCTCGCGGCAGCGGAGGCGGCTGAGGTGGCGCGCGCGCCGCTCCCGCCCTTCCACGAGGATCTCGCGGCGGCGGAAGCCGAGCTCTGGCGCCTCCTCGCGGCCGGGGTCGAGCGGGGGCGCTCAGCCTTCCACACGCCGAGCCTCGCCACCGTCGATGCGGAGGGCCGGCCGCGGGTGCGCACGGTGGTGCTGCGGGCGGCCGAGCGCGCGGGCGGAACGCTGAGAATCCACTGCGACCGACGCTCGGACAAGGCGGGCGAACTCGCCGCGCGAAGCGCCTGCGCGCTGCACGCCTACGACCCGGAGACCGCGGTGCAGATCCGCATCGAGGGAACGGCCACCCTGCATACGGATGACGCGGTGGCCGACGACGCGTGGCGCGCGAGCCTGCCGATGAGCCGGGTCTGCTACGGCATCGACCCGGCCCCCGGCACGGCGCTGCCCCGCGGGGGCGCCTACGCCCTGCCGGACGCGGATGATGCGATCAACGTCGGGCGGCCCCGATTCTGTGCGCTGCTCGTGCGCGCCGAGCGGCTCGACTTCCTCTATCTCGACCGCCGCGGCCACCGTCGCGCCGGCTGGCGGCGGACGGGGGAGGGCGGCTGGACCGGAACCTGGCTCGCGCCGTGAGCCCCGCTCACCCCGCCGCCTCACCCCCCGCCACCTGCCGCAGCCGCGCGAACCCCGCCTCGAGATCGGCCTTCAGATCCTCGATGTCCTCGAGCCCGATATGGAAGCGCAGGGCGGGGCCCCCCGGCGCCCAGCGGGTCGCGGTGCGGTAGGGCGCGCAATCGAAGGGGATGACGAGGCTCTCGAATCCGCCCCAGGAGAAGCCCATCCCGAACAGTTCCAACCCGTCGAGCATGGCGGCGACCGCCGCCTCGGGCACCGGCTTCAGGATGACGCCGAACAGGCCCGAGGCCCCGGAGAAGTCCCGCGACCAGATGGCGTGGCCCGGATCCTCGGGGAGGGCCGGGTGGAGCACCCGCAGCACCTCGGGCCGCGCCTGCAGCCAGCGCGCCATCTCCAGCCCCTGGCGGCCGTGCTCCTTGAGCCGCAGGGACATGGTGCGCAGGCCGCGCAGTGCGAGGAAGATGTCCTCCGGCCCCGCGCACATGGCGAAGTGGTCGAAGGTGCGCCGCACGGCCGGGAAGTGCTTCCGGTTCGCGGAGGTCAGCCCGATCAGGAGATCCGAGCCGCCGCTGAGATACTTGGTGCCGGCCTCGACCGCAATGTCGACGCCCCGCTCGTGGGGCGGGAACAGGAGAGGCGTCGCCCAGGTGTTGTCCATGATCACCGTGCCGCCGCGCGCGTGCACGACCTCGGCGATGGCCGGCACGTCCTGCATCTCGAAGCTCTGCGAGCCCGGCGCCTCGACGAGCACGGCCTTCGTGGTGTCCCGCATCAGCGCCTCGATGCCGGTGCCGAGCGTCGGGTCGTAATACTCCACCGCGACGCCGAAGCGGGCGAGTACCCCGTCGCAGAACTGGCGGGTCGGGCGGTAGGCGGAATCGGTGACGAGCAGGTGGTCGCCCGCCGAGACGCTCGCCATCAGGGCGACCGTCAGCGCGGCGAGGCCCGAGGGCGTCACCACGGTGCCGGCCGCGCCCGAGAGCTCCGTCCAGGCGTCGGTCAGCGCGTCCATCGTGGGCGTCGCCGAGGTGCCGTAATTGTAGCGGCCGCGTCGGTGCTGGATGTCGTCGTAGGTCGGGTAGAGCACCGTCGAGCCGCGGTAGATCGGCGTGTTGACGAAGCCGTGCTGGGCCGACGGGTCGCGGCCGGCATGGACGAGGCGGGTCGCGGGCCGGAAGCGGGCGGGATCGCGGGGCGGTGTCTTCGACATGCGGGCTCGGGGCGGGATTCGAGGAAGGCTGTTGCGGCGCAACCGAAGCGCGGCGCGGGGGCCGCGGTCAAGCGCGGCGGGCCGGCGAGCGCGTCGCGGCACGCCCCGACCCGCGCGTGAAGTGATCACCTGTCGGCCGCGAAAGTGATCGTCGCGGCGACATCGGCGCGTCTTACCTGATCATCAGGAATGATTGCATCTTCCAGTTGAAATACTGGGAGAAGTTCAAGGTTCCGCCGGATCTGTGCTAGACGC
Organism: Methylobacterium segetis; assembly: GCF_004348265.1. GTDB lineage: Bacteria > Pseudomonadota > Alphaproteobacteria > Rhizobiales > Beijerinckiaceae > Methylobacterium > Methylobacterium segetis. The sequence goes on along the minus strand of NZ_SMNT01000027.1, from coordinate 13,755 downwards.
GACATCGTGCCCGACGGGGCGGGACGGGGCTCCGGACCGCCCGTTCCGGCACGCCGGGCGGGACCTCGACGATGACGGCCATCTCCACCCTCACCTCCCGGGAATCCCTGCGGATCATCGAGGCGCAGGGGCTGGCCGGATCCTGGAGCTGGCATTTCGCCTCGGGCGAGCAGCGCTGGTCGGGCGGGCTCTACGCGCTCCTCGGCCTGCCGCGCGGCCTGCGGCCGGATTACGGGCTGCTGCGCGGCCTCGTGCATCCGGATGACCGGGGCCGCCTGCCCGGCGCGGCCGACCTCGCCCGCATCGGCGGCCTCGACGATTCCACCGTCCGGATCCTGCGCCGGGACGGCACGATGCGGGTGGCGGCGAGCCGGGCCGAGGGCATCCGGAGCCCGGAGGGCCGGCCCCTCGGCGTGGCCGGCGTGATGGTCGACATCACCGACACCGACCGTCTCGTCCGGGCGCGGGCCGCCGAGCAGCACCGCCGCCAAGCGCTCGCCCGCCAGGCGCGGATCTTCACCTTCACCGAGGCGGTGGTTCCCTTCGTCGAGTACGGGAGCGACTTCCTCGCCTTCACCGGCCGCAGCCGGGAGGAGCTCGCCGAGAACTGGGCCGCCCCGGCCGTGCCCGAGGACTGGGGGCGCTGGCATGCGGAGGTTCCCGACCTCTACGCGGCCGGCAGGGCCTACACGATCTCGCCGACCCTGCGGATGGCGGAGGGCGGCACGGCGCCCTTCCGCTTCACCATGGTGCCGATCCGCGACGAGGCGGGGATGGTCTGCAGCTGGACGATGATCATCGTCCCCGTCGGGGCGGCAGCCGGCCCGCCGCCGGACGCCGTCCGGCGCGGGCTCGAGGAGGGCATCGAGGGGCGCCACCTGCGTGCCGCCCGCGCCCTCCTCGACTGGTCGATGGCCGACCTCGCCCGGGCGAGCGGATTGTCCTTCTCGACGATCCGACGCCTGGAGGAGGACGGGGGCGGGGCGCCCGCCCGCTCCCACCAGCGGGCGGTCGAGACCCTGCGCCAGGCGGGGATCGGCTTCTCGCTCGTTGCCGGCAACGCCATCGCCCTGAGCCGCACCGGCTGAGCGGAGGCCTCGACCCGCACGGGTCGAGGCGGCCGATCGCGCAATTCCCGCGTGCAGAACCGCGCGCGGCGTTCCGCTTCGTTAACGGGCCGCCCCTATCCTGATCTCCTGTCGCGTATCCGGGACCGGTCTTCCCTTGCGTATCCTGCGTCTCCTCTCCGTCGGCACCGCCTTCGCCGCCTGCACGGGCATCATCGGCTTCGCCTGCGCCGACCGTCTCGCCCATCCCCTCGCGGCACCCGCCCCGATCCTCGTCCGCGCGGTCCCGCCCGAGCCGTCCGCCACCGGCTCGATCCTGCCGGCGCCGACGCCGGCGCCGCTCCCGAAGGCCGCCCCGAAACCCGCCCCCAGGATCCCGAACGGCTTCGACACCGAGCGCCTGAACGCCCTGATGCGGGGCGACCCGATCGCGCCGCAGAAGCGCTGAGCGCGCCCGCGCCTCCCGCGCGAAAACCCTGTATGGCTCCCCGCGCCCCGCGCGGCCGGCGCCCGGGGCCAGGGGAGGAACGGTGGGGCTCGTCTACGCGCTCGGCGCCTATCTGAGTTGGGGCCTCGTCGTCCCGCTGCATTTCCGGCTGCTCGGGGCCTCGAGCCCCGGCCTCATCCTCGCCCAGCGCATCGTCTGGTCGAGCCTGTTCGCCCTCGCCCTCGTTCTGCTGTGGCGGGTGCGCAGATCCGCCGCCTCGCCCATCCCCTGGCCGGCTCCCCTGCGGCCCCGCCACGCCCTCCTCGCCCTCTCGGCCGGCCTCATCGCCGTGAACTGGCTGCTCTATCTCCGCGCCGTGAACGGCGGGCACCTCCTCGATGCGAGCCTCGGCTACTACATCAACCCCCTCGTCAGCGTCGGCCTCGGCGCCCTGGTGCTGGGCGAGCGCCTGCGCCCGGTTCAGGTCGTCGCCGTCGGCATCGCCGCCCTCGGGGTGCTGATCGCCGTCGTCATGGCCGGGACGCTGCCCTGGGTGGCGCTGGCGCTCGCCGTCAGCTTCTCCCTCTACGGCCTGATCCGGAAGGTCGTCGGGGTGGACCCCACCCTCGGCTTCCTCGCCGAGACCCTGCTGCTCGTCCCCTTCGCGATCGCCTACTGGATCCTCACCCCGGAGCCGAGCCCGAGCGAGCCGGTCGCGGTCCTGCTCCTCGCGCTGACGGGCGTGACGACGGCGCTGCCGCTGATCTGGTTCGCGGCCGCCGCCGGGCGGCTGCGGCTCGCGACCCTCGGCCTGCTGCAGTACCTCGCGCCGACCTGCCTCCTCGCCCTGAGCGTCCTCGCCTTCGGCGAGCGGATCGCGCCGCATCAGGTGCCCCTGTTCGGCCTCATCTGGATCGCGCTCGCCCTCTACGCCGCCGATTCCTGGCGGGCCGCGCGGCGCGGATCCGCGAAATGAGGCGCGAAGCGGAGGGCGGGTGGCCTATATGCGGTGTTCACGGACGCGTGTGCGAGCGTCCGCCAGCCGCGTGTCGGGACGAGCGATGAGCCGAGAGGACGAGAGACCGGAGGGCGGGATCGGCGAGGCCGATTACCGAAACCTCGCTGAGGCGCTGCCCCAGCTCGCCTGGATGGCCGAGCCCGACGGCACCATCGTCTGGTACAACCGGCGCTGGTACGACTATACCGGCACGACCTTCGACGAGATGCGCGACTGGGGCTGGCGCAAGGTCCATGATCCCGATCACGTCGAGGCGGTGACCGAGCGCTACCGGGCCGCCATCGCCGCGGGCGAGCCCTGGGAGGACACCTTTCCGCTGCAGGGCCGCGACGGACGCTACCGCTGGTTCCTGTCCCAGGCCCTGCCGCACCGGGACGCGCGGGGGCGCATCCTGCGCTGGTACGGCACCAACACCGACGTCACGGGCACCCGCGCCGCGGAAGCGGGCCTGCGCCGCTCCGAGGCGAGGTTCCGGGCCCTCGTGGAGGCCTCGGCGGCGGTGATCTGGAACACGGACGCGGCGGGCGAGCTCCTGCCGCCGCAGCCCCGCTGGGCCGCCTATACGGGCCAGAGCGAGGAGGCCTACCGGGGCTGGGGCTGGGTCGACGCCGTCCACCCCGAGGACCGGGCTCACGCCGCCGAGGTCTGGGCCGCCTGCCTGGAGAGCCGGAAGCCCTACCAGGTCGAGTACCGGCTGCGCCGCGCCGACGGGCGCTGGCGCGACACCGAGGTGCGGGGCGTGCCGGTGCTGAACGAGGATGGCAGCATCCGCGAGTGGGTCGGCCTCAACGTCGACATCACCGAGCGCAAGGAGGCCGAGTCCGAGGTGGAGCGCGCCCGCGCCGCGGCGGAGGCCGCCAACCTCGCGAAGAGCCAGTTCATCGCCAACATGAGCCACGAGCTGCGCACGCCGCTCTCGGCCGTGATCGGCTATGCCGAGATGCTCGGCGAGGAACTGGAGGATCTCGGACAATCCGAGTTGCTGCCGGACCTGCGCAAGATCGAGACGGCGGCGCGCCACCTCCTCAGCCTCATCAACGACGTCCTCGACATCTCGAAGATCGAGGCCGGGCGCATGAGCGTCTCGGCCGAGACCTTCGCGGTGGCAGACCTCGTCGCGGACGTGACGGCGGCCACCGAGAGCCTCGTCGCGAAGAAGCGCAACCGCTTCGCGGCCGATCTCGGCCCCGACCTCGGGGAGATGCACCAGGACCAGACCAAGATCCGCCAGTGCCTCCTGAACCTCGTCGGCAACGCCTCGAAGTTCACCGAGGACGGCACCGTCACGCTCACCGTGCGCCGCCACCGGGAGGCGGAGGCCGACTGGCTGAGCTTCGCCGTGACCGATACCGGCATCGGGCTCACCGGGGAGCAGATCGGCCGCCTGTTCGAGCGCTTCGCGCAAGGGGACGAATCGACGACCCGCCAGTTCGGCGGCACCGGGCTCGGCCTCGCCATCACCCGCGCCTTCTGCCGGAAGATGGGGGGCGACATCGCGGTGGAGAGCGAGGCGGGCAGGGGCTCCACCTTCACGGTCCGGCTTCCCGCCACGCTGACGCCCGAGGACGCGGCCGAGGCCGAGGCCGAGGGGGCGCTGGAGCCCCCCGAGATCCCCGAGCACGAGGAGCACGACGCGGTGCTCCTCGTCGACGACGACCCGGCCGCGCGCGAGCTTCTGCAGCGCCACCTCGAGCGGGAGGGGTTCCGCGTGCGCACCGCCAATGACGGGCGCGACGGCCTGACGCTCGCCCGGGCGCTGAAGCCGCGGGCGATCCTCCTCGACATCGAGATGCCGCGCATGGACGGCTGGGCCGTGCTGCACGCGGTTCGCAACGACCCGGAGCTCGCCGGCATCCCGGTCATCATCACCTCGGTCGTGGCCGAGCAGGGGCTCGGCCAGGCGCTCGGCGCCACCGACTATCTCGTCAAGCCGGTCGACCGGGAGCGGTTGAAGACGCTGATGGAGCGCTACCGGCCGACCGGCGTCGAGGGCCGCGTCCTCGTGGTGGACGACGATGCGGATGCCCGCGCCCGCCTGCGCCGGACGCTGGCCCGCGACGGCTGGAGCGTCGCGGAGGCCGAGAACGGAGCGGCGGGGCTGGAGCGGTTCGATGCGGAGCGACCGAACCTCATCCTCCTCGACCTGATGATGCCTGAGATGGACGGGTTCGGCTTCCTGCGGGCGCTGCGGGCGCGCGCCGACGGCAACGTGCCGGTGGTGGTGCTGACCGCCAAGGAGATCACCGAGGCCGAAAAGGCGAGCCTCGCCGCCCAGGCCGACCGGGTCATCCTGAAGGGCTCGCTGAGCCTCGCCGAGATCGGCCGGCAATTGCGCGCCCTCTACGCCCGCGAGCCCGACACCCCGGTGCCGAGCGGCATGCAGGGGCTGATCGACCGGCTCGCGGAGCGGGAGGGGTGAGAGCGCCCGCACGACGGCACGACTGGACGATGCTACGCAACTTGCGTAGCATCGTTGCCCGTGTCGGTCCGGCGGGTGAGGATGATCGCGATCGAGGTCGTCCGGGACGAGAGCGATGAGTCGATCGTCGTAGCGCTCATCCGCCTGCCGCGCGGCACGCTGAAGGTCATGGCCGAAATCGGCTTCTCCGGGGGTGAGTTGCGGCTCGACGGGCTGCACGTCCACGGCATCGGGCTCGGGGCAAACGATCTCGGCTTTCACGGCCTGCGCCGCATTCTCCGGGAGGTTCTTGATGAACTCGGAATCGAATCCGCCGTCGTCAGCGGCGCCGTACGCACGACGGGTGCCGGTCCTGGACGTCTCCCGCGTCCCCTCCGGGTCACCCGCCACCGTCGCCCTGCGCGGGCGGCCCCACGGCGTTGACGCGCCGGGCCTCGCCCTGCTCCTGGCCGAGCGCGGCCTGTCTCTCCGCGCGGCGCGGATCGTGGCGACGCGGCTCTTCGACGACGGTTTCGCGGTCGCTGTCCTGCCGCGGCTCGACGACTGGGATCGGCTGCGGCGCGACCTGAATCCGCTGGAGGTCACCGTGGCGGCTTACGGACCGCCGGACCGGATCGATGTCCGCCGGCTCCGCGAGTTGCAGGGTCTGACGCAGGAGGAATTTGCCGCCGCATTCGGCCTCGACCTGTCGACGCTCCGGAACTGGGAGCAGGGCCGCTCCGAGCCGGACCGCGCGAGCCGGTCCCTGCTGCGGACCATTGCCGCGAACCCTGGCGCGATTCGGGAGGCGCTGGCGCGCGTCACCGACCAGACCCTGCCCTGAACCCGCCCTGCGACGCTGACGCCCCGTGGTGGGGCGGGAACCTTCGCGCAGCCTGGCCCCTTCCTTTTGCCGGCACGCGCGGGTCGCCCCGCCCTGGGGTGCCAGGGAGGTGTCATGAACCAGATCCTCGTCGTCGCCCTCGTCTGCGCCTCCTCGATCCAGGCCCCCGACTGCACCCGCGAGAACGCCCTCGACGTGATCACGGGGCCGGCCCACACCCTGCAGGAATGTCTCGTCCAGGGCCCGGTTCTGGCGGCCAATGCCGGGCACGGCGACGACAAGGGCAGCTACGTCAAGACGCGCTGCGAGCCGCGCCGCTAATCCGTCCGGGGCCTCGTCTCCGGAGCGGACTCGCCAAGAACGGACTGACCCATGAGCGAACTCGAGATCGACCCGGACCGGGCCGTGTCCATCCGCCTGCGGGCGCGCCTCGCCGTGGTGGAGCGCGCCGCGTGGTTCGGCCTCATCCACGCCATGCGCACGCGGCCCGCGGAGACGGAGGCCTACCTCGAATCGGAGCGGGCACGCTGTGCCGAGGGCTTCGGCCAGCGCGGCTGGGCGGGCGACCTGAACGAGGCCGAGCGGCGCCTGCTCGCCGCGGAAGTCGATGCCGGCCTCACCCAGCTGCTGGCCGACGCGAGAGAGGAGGCCGGCGGCGCCGGCTGATGCGTCACGCCCCGCCGAAGCGGTCGCGCCAGGCCGGCGGCAGGCCGAGGACGGACGGGGGCGCCCCCGGATCCGTGACGGCCGAGCCCGGCAGGCACCGCGCCGCGTGCACCCCGATCGCCACCGCCCGTGCGAGGGTCGCCGCGGCCGCATCCCCGAGCCGCGCGAGATCGACGACCGGGTCCGCGAGCGGCACCCGGCCCGTCGCCGCCGCGAAGACGGTGTCGCCGTCGAGCGGCGTGTGAACGGGGTTGAGGGCCCGGGCGAGGCCGGTCTGGGCGGCCACCGCGAGGCGCCTCGCCTGCGCCTTCGTCAGCACGGCGTCGGTCGCCACCAGCGCCAGCGTCGTGTTGGCGCCGGGCAGCGCGCGCGCCGGAAAGGCGAGGGCCTCGTCCGGCACCCGGGCCGGGAAGCCGAGGCCGCCGAACTCCCCGTCCTGCTCGAAGGGCGCCGCCCAGAAATGCGGGCCGTCCCCCACGGTCGCCCGGCCGAAGGCGTTGACCGCCACCAGTGCTCCCACCGTGAGGTCCGTGCCCGCCACCCGCGCCGAGGCCGAGCCGAGGCCGCCCTTGAGATTCGCCGTCCGCGCGCCGGTGCCGGCGCCGACCGAGCCGAGGGCGAAATCCTCGCCCGCATCGCGCGCCGCCGCGTAGCCGAACTCCCGGTAGGGCGGGTAGCGCCCCCAATCCTTGTCGCCGCCGTTGAGGAGGTCGAACAGGACCGCCCCCGGCACGATCGGCACCCGCACGGGGCCGACCGGGAAGCCCCGCCCGGTCTCGGCGAGCCACGCGACGACGCCCGCCGCCGCGTCGAGCCCGAAGGCGGAGCCCCCGGAGAGCACGAGGGCGTCGATGCAGGCGACCGTGCGCTCCGGGTCGAGGAGGTCGGTCTCGCGGGTGCCGGGGCCGCCGCCCCGCACGTCGACGGCGGCCACCACTGGGCTCGCGAACAGGATCGCGGTCGTGCCGCTCGCGAGATTCGGATCGCCCGCATGGCCGACGCGGATGCCGGGGATGTCGGTGATGCGGTTGCGGGTCATGGCGGCCTCCGGTCGGGCAGAGCATCGCATGCGGCCCCCGCCCGGCGCGAGGCCATGCCGACGGTAAGTTAGAAGTCCTAGGTCTTATGACCTAGGTGAATTGTCATAGGAGTGTGGTCATAGGAACGCTTGCGCGCCCTGATTCGGAGGGCGCATAACCCGCTCCAACCTGTGGACGCGCCGATCCCGGCCGGAAACGCCGCCGCCTCGCGCGTGTTAGGGTCCGCCCCCCTGCGGTCGGAGCCGCGGGCGGGTTTTTCGGTCGCGGCGCAGCCGGAGCGGTGATGGCATCGAGCATCGAGATGGGGGTGACCCTCGGGGCGGGGCCGGGTGCTCCGGAGCCGGCGCGGCTCGACCTGGAGGAACTCCTCGCCACCCGCCTCCTCGTCCAGGGCAATTCGGGCTCGGGCAAGTCGCATCTCCTGCGCCGGCTCCTGGAGCAGAGCGCGGGCCAGGTGCAGCAGGTGGTGATCGATCCGGAGGGCGACTTCGTCACCCTGTCCGACGCCTACGGCCACGTGGTGGTGGACGGCGCCCACGCGGAATCCGACCTCCAGTCCATCGCCGCACGCGTGCGTGCGCACCGGGTCTCGGTGGTTCTGAACCTCGAGAGCCTCGACATGGAGGCGCAGATGCGCGCCTGCGCCGCCTTCCTGGGCGGCCTGTTCGAGGCCGAGCGCGAGCATTGGTACCCCGTCCTCGTGGTGGTGGACGAGGCGCAGATCTTCGCGCCCGCCGCGGCCGGCGACGTCTCGGACGAGGCCCGCAAGGTCTCGCTCGGCGCGATGACGAACCTGATGTGCCGCGGGCGCAAGCGGGGCTTGGCCGGCATCGTCGCCACGCAGCGCCTCGCCAAGCTCGCCAAGAACGTCGCGGCCGAGGCCACGAACTTCCTGATGGGCCGCACTTTCCTCGACATCGACATGGCGCGGGCCGCCGACCTCCTCGGCCTCGACCGGCGCGGCGCCGAGCGCTTCCGCGATCTCGCCCGCGGCGAGTTCGTGGCGCTCGGGCCGGCGCTGAGCCGGCGCCCGCTGGCGCTCCGGATCGGCTCCGTGGCGACGGGCTCCCGCGCGGGCTCCCCGAAGCTCGTGCCGCTGCCCCAGCCCGGCGAGGCGGACCTGCGGGCCCTGATCCTGACCCCCGCCGAGGGCGAGGCCGGCCCCGTGCTGCGCGAGCGCGCCCCGCGGCTGGCGCCCCAGCCCCGGGTCAGCCCGACCGACCTGATGCGGGAATTGAGCGCCTATCGCCCCGAGCCGGCCGCGCCCGCCCCCGCCCTCGACGCGGCCGAGAACAGAGCGGGGTGCGACGCCGTGCTGCGCGGCCTCGTCGCGGATCCGGAGGCGCGGGGCCAGCCCGTCGCGGTCGTCTACCAGGATTTCCTCGTGCGCTGCCGGATGCGCGGGCTCGATGGCGAGAGCGTCGGCCTGCCCGCCTTTCGGCGGGCCCTCAGCGTCGCCCGGGCCGGCCTCGATTCGCCGGAGATCGAGGCCGATGCGGACGAGCGCTGGACGCAGGCGCAATCGGTCGCCGCGACCATGCCCGAGGAGGTCCAGGGCCTGTTTCTGCTCCTGGCCCGCGCCGCGCTGGGGAGCGAGCCCTGCCCGGGCGATGCAGCGCTCGCGCGGGCGATCGGCAGCCGCTCGCCGGGGCGGGCGCGTCGCCTCCTCGGCTACGTCGAGGGCCGCGGCGCCATCGTCTGCCGCAACGATTACCGCGGCAACCGCATCGTCGCCCTGCCGGCGCTCGGTTGCGAGACGGCACCCGGCGACCCGAAGGCGGCGGATGGGGAGGCCGAGCCCGCGCCGGCCGAGGGGTGGGGTTTGTTCGCGGCGGAGTGAGGCGCCGCCCACCGTCCCGGCCGCGGGGCGGGACCCGCGCCGTCAGGCGCCTTCGAGGGCGCTGAGGCGCACGAGTTCGGGAATCAGAAGGGCGGCCGAATCCTCCACCGTGCGATCCTGCGTCGGGATGACGAGGTCGGGCCGCTCCGGCGCCTCGTAGGGGGCGGAGATGCCGGTGAAGTCGGCGATCTTGCCCGCCCGCGCCCGGTCGTAGAGCCCCTTCGGATCGCGCGCCTCGCAGACCGCGAGGGGCGTGTCGATGAAGATCTCGAGGAAGGGCACGTCCCCTGCGATCACCCGGGCCGCGTCGCGCTCGGAGCGGAACGGCGAGATCAGGGAGACGATGGTGATCAGGCCGGTCTCCGCCATCAGGCGCGCGGCCTCCGCGGCGCGGCGGATGTTCTCGGCGCGGTCGTGGGCGCTGAAGCCGAGATCGCGGTTGAGGCCGAGCCGCAGGTTGTCGCCGTCGAGCACCATCGTGGAGCGCCCCCGCGCCGTCAGCGCCCGGTCGACGGCGCTCGCGATGCTCGACTTGCCGGCCCCCGACAGGCCGGTGAACCATGCGATCACGGGTTTCTGGCCGAGGCAGGCCCAGCGGTTCTCGCGCGGCTGAAGGGCGTGGCGAGTCAGGTTGCGGTTCGAGGAAACCTCAGTGCTCTCAAGACGTTCGAGCGCATGGTCTTGATCGGCACGAACAACGGATAGGTCAGGCCGATTGTTTCCGGTTTGTATCCGGAATTTGTCCGCATTGCGAGGTTGGGAAACCTTGCTCGAACTCGGGACGTGCATGCAAAAACGCTCCGGTGAGACGATTCTACCCTCGCCGGATTATGGTGTAGGGGAATTTTTCTAGGATTGAAACCGTCGCGTGATAAGGCGTTTCAATACCAACCTGTGCGTGTTGCGGCCGAGCCGCAGGGCCCGGCTCCCGGGCGTCAGCGCGGAGCCTCCGCTTCGCGCCCGAGAACGGCCCCGGGGCTCTCCGCGACAATGTGCGGGATCGGGCGTGGGCGGCCCTCCTCGTCGATGGCGACGAAGGTCAGCGTCGCCTCGGTCACCTTCTCGCGCACCTGCGTGCAGAAGCGGCGGGCCCAGGCCTCCACCTCGATCTTCATCGAGGTGCGCCCGACGCTCGCCACCCGGGTATAGACGCAGAGCACGTCCCCGACGCGGACCGGGCGGATGAAGGTCATCGCGTCGAGTGCCACGGTGACGACCCGGCCCTGCGCCCGGTCGACGCCCGCGATGCCGCCCGCCTGGTCCATCTGCGAGAGCACCCAACCCCCGAAGATGTCGCCGTTGGCGTTGGTGTCGGCGGGCATCGCGATGGTGCGCACCGTCAGGTCGCCGCGGGGCTCCGCCACCGTCTCGTTCGTCCGCCCGTCCATGCCTGTCCGTCCTCCCCTGTCCGACGCATCCTGGCCCTCAGGGCATCACACCGGCAAGCTTCAGGCCGGCCGCGGCGATCACCGCCAGCGCGCAGACGACGCATTCGAGGGGGATGACCTGCCAGAGCTCGGGCCGGCGCGCCGCGGAGGCATCGGGCGCGAGGCGGTCGAGGAGTGGCGGCGGGGTCTTCGGCGGAACCGCGCGGGTGGCCGTGTCTTTCATCGGGCTTCCTCCCGGGCGGCCCGATCTGACGCCGGCCGTCCCGTGCCCGCAGGATACCAAAAAATCGAAGCGCGGGCAGCCGCAGCCGCGGCACCCACGAAAAAACCCGGCGGCTCGGGCGGAGCCGCCGGGTTCGCGAGACGCCGGAAGGGCGCGTCGGTGCGATCAGTAATAGAACCGGCGCGGGCCGTAGAAGCGGCGCGGACCGTAGAAGCGGCGGCCGTAATAGGGGCGGGGGCCGTAGAAGCGGCGGCCGTAATAGGGGCGGGGGCCATAGAAGCGGCGGCCGTAATAGGGGCGGCGGTAGAAGTACTGCGTCTTCTCCGCGATCGCGGGCGCCGCCTCGCTCGGCAGGGCGAGTGCCGGGCCCATGGGCGCGGCGGAGGCTCCCTGAGGTGCCGCGGCGGCGAAGCCGAGGGCCAGCAGGGCGGCCAGGACGAATTTCCTCAGCACGTTCACAACTCCTTGGTGTGTCGGCGGATGGTCAGGCGAGCCGGTTCGAGCCCGGGTCAGCGGCCCGGGAGCCCGGACGCTTCCAACGCACGAACTGCCCGAACCGTTTCGCACGGAACGTCGCGCCGCGCGCGGGTCCGATCCGGTCAGGGTTTCGGGGCGATGAATCGAAGGGTCAGGCGATCTTCGTCGTCATGTCGACGGTCGAGGCGCCGCCGCTCGTCTTCACGAGGGCGATCCCGTGCTCGCAATCTTCGCGGCGGCCGTAGCCTTCCGCCGAGTCCGCGATCACGTTGCCGTTCTGCACCCGCAGGCGCCAGCGCCAGAGGCCCTGCGCGTCCCGGTAGAGTTCGAAGCGCATCTGCTCCTCCCGCATCGATCCGCGGGGGGAGATGGGGCGCCTGACAGGCTCGGCAATACGCCGCGCCCGTTCGGATCGGCCTCACACCCGGATCGGGCAGGCCCGATCCGGATAAGTAGGCGTCGGCGTCACCGCCTTAGGAGCGGGGCGAGCGCTCCAGCCAGCCGATGGCGCGGCCCTCGCCGCCGCCCGTATTGCGGGGCCGGTTGCCGGGACGCTGAGGACGGCCCTCGGAGCCGCGCTCGGGCCGAGCCTGATGCTCGGGGCGGCCCTGGTTCGGCCGGTGCTCGCCGCGACGCTCGTTGCGCGCGTCCGGGTTGCGGCCCTCCTGCGGCCGGCCGCCGAAGGCGGGACGCCCGCCCGGGCGATGGTCGGCCCGCTGGGCTTGCGGGCGCTGGCCCTGGGGCCGCTGCTGCCCCTGCGGACGCTGGCCCTGACGCTGGCCCGGCCGGGCACCGCGCTGGTCAGGACGGCGCTCCTCGGAGGCGGCGATCTCGGCGGCCTCCTGGCGGGTCGGGGGCACGAAGCCCTCGGGGAAGCCCCCGACCGGCACCTTCTGGCGGGTCAGGCGCTCGATGTCGCGCAGATACGCCTTCTCCTCGTCGTTGCAGAAGGAGATGGCGAGGCCGTCGGCGCCGGCCCGGGCCGTGCGGCCGATCCGGTGGACGTAGGATTCCGGCACGTTCGGCAGGTCGAAATTGACGACGTGGGTCACGCCCTCGACGTCGATGCCGCGCGCGGCGATGTCGGTCGCGACAAGCACCCGGCAGGAGCCGTCGCGGAAGGCGGCGAGCGCCCGCTCACGCTGGGGCTGGGATTTGTTGCCGTGGATCGCCGCTCCGGCGATGCCGGCCTTGTCGAGGCCGCGCACGACGCGGTCCGCCCCGTGCTTGGTGCGGGTGAAGACGAGCACCCGCTCGATCTTCGGGTCGCGCAGGATGTGGGCGAGCAGCGCCTGCTTGGCGCCGGTGTGGGCGAAGATGACCTGCTGCTCGACGCGCTCGGCCGTGGTGGCGACCGGCGTCACCGCGACCTGGACCGGGTCGGTCAGGTACTGCTCGGCCAATCCGGCGATGTTCTTCGGCATGGTGGCCGAGAAGAACAGGCTCTGGCGCTTGCCCGGCAGCATCCGCACGATGCGCTTCAGGGCGTGGATGAAGCCGAGGTCGAGCATCTGGTCGGCCTCGTCGAGGACGAGGATCTCGACGCCCTCCAGCGTCAGGGAGCGGCGTTCGATCAGGTCGATCAGGCGGCCCGGGGTGGCGACGAGGATGTCGACGCCGGGCGCCAGCGCCCGCTCCTGGCGGCTGATGGTGACGCCGCCGAACACCACCGTGTTCGTGTAGGGCAGGTGGCGGCCGTAATCGGAGAAGGATTCGGCGATCTGGTTGGCGAGCTCGCGGGTCGGCGAGAGCACCAGAACCCGGCAGCCGCGGCGCGGGGCGCGGCGATCCGAGAGGGAGAGGCGGTGCAGGATCGGCAGCGCGAAGGCTGCGGTCTTGCCGGTGCCGGTCTGGGCGATGCCGCAGAGGTCGCGGCCCTGCATGGCAGGGGGGATCGCCTGCGCCTGGATCGGCGTGGGGGATTGGTAGCCGGCCTCGTCGAGGGCCCGCAGCACGGGCTGGGCGAGGCCGAAATCGGTGAACTGGGTCAAGGGGAAACTTTCAGGGCAGCGGATCCCGGGCCGTGCGCGCTCGCGCCGGCCCCGGCTGCCGTCAGCGGCAGGTTCGATCCGTTGGCAGGAGGCCGCCCGCGTGATGGGGCAGCCCGGGTGCATGCACGTATGAAGAGAGGGGCCGGACCGTGCGAGCGCGTCGCCGCGGCCGCCCCATCCGTCACGCAGCCCTCTCAAGCGGATCCGATACGGCCGCTGACGCTGCATCTGCGATATGGCTGTGTGCGGGTGCGAAGTCAATTGCCTGCCGGCCGGCGCCTCGCTGGGGTCCAAGGCACGACCCCTGCAGACGCGGACCTCCCATGCAGCGCGCGCCGGCCCTCCGCACCAGCCTGAGACAGACGCGCCCCGGCCC
>NZ_SMNT01000026.1 GCF_004348265.1 Methylobacterium segetis | reverse complement strand
AGGCGGCGAGGGCTTGCGGTTCATCCATTTTCGTTACAATCTTCAAACGATATTTTGAACGTACAAGAAAGACGTCCCTTGGACAAGCTCAGCCAGCCCTTCAAAGATGGCCTGCCGAACCTCAGCCAAGCGCATTTCGAGGTGCCGACCCGCGACAGCCTAGACGCGGCGGCGCCGTTCACCCATGCGCCCCGCTTCCTGATCCTCTACGGCTCGCTGCGGGAGCGCTCGTTCAGCCGCTGCCTCGCGTACGAGGCCGCCCGGCTCCTCGAAGCCATGGGCGGCGAGGTGCGGATCTTCCACGCGGACGGCCTGCCCCTGCCGGACGATGCGACCGCCGACCACTTAAAGGTGCAGGAGCTGCGCAATCTCTCGATCTGGTCCGAGGGCCAGGTGTGGGTCTCACCGGAGCGGCACGGTACCCTGACCGGCGTGATGAAAAGTCAGATCGACTGGCTGCCCTTGAGCGAGGGCAGCGTGCGGCCGACCCAGGGGCGCACCCTTGCCGTGATGCAGGTCTCCGGCGGCTCGCAGAGCTTCAACGCCGTGAACGCCTTGCGCGTGCTCGGCCGCTGGATGCGGATGATCACCATCCCGAATCAATCGTCCGTGCCGATGGCCTACAAGGAGTTTGACGACGCGGGCCGGATGAAGCCGGGGCCGCTCTACGAGCGGGTCGTGGACGTGTGCGAGGAGCTGGTGAAGTTCACGCTCCTGACCCGAGAGCGGGCCGACTACCTGGTGGACCGCTACAGCGAGCGGAAGGAGCGCGCGCCGGAGCGGCTGAGCGCGGTGGCCGCCGACATTGGCTTTGTGAAGCGCTGAGACCAGTCCCGGGAAACAACCCGAGGAGCATGCCGATGCTGACCCTTGAACGCCCGCACACGATGGCACCGGCCGCCGCCAGCGACATACCGCTGGGTGCCCTGCGCGCTGCCTGCGATACGCAGCCGGAGACGCCCATGGGTGTTCAGTCACGCCAGGCGGACGATCCAACGCGGCTGCCACGTCGCCGAGGTGAAGGCCGAACGGTTCGCCGCCCTCGAACGCGGCGCAAGCCCGGAAGCTTGATCGGATACCCTCATCCTCTCCGGGACGTGACCGAGGGCGACCGCACGCAAATGACCGTCGGCAAGTTCGCCGCGATCATCCGCACGGTGTCCTAACACGTCGGCCCCGACCTGGGCGCCCGCCCGAATCGACGCCATTCCCACCTGGCGGGAGGCATTCCGCGACCCTTGACCTTCCCACCATGGGAAGCCCCATCTGTGCGGGACGCCACCACAGGGAGAGCGTCATGTACCGCTACAAGGTCGACAGGATGGGTTGCGGAGGCTGCGCCAAGTCCGTGACCCGGGCCATCGCCGGCATCGAGCCGGGCGCCCTGGTCGAGGTGGACCTCGGGGCCAAGCTCGTGACCGTGTCCGGCGCGACCGGCCCTGCGGACCGCATTGCCGAGACCATAGTCGCCGCAGGCTTCCCCGCCGAGCCGCTGAGCCCGACGGCGTGAGTCGGGGGGACGAGCCGCAACCAAACCCGAATGCGCGCATTCACGTCCCAGGGACGACGCCGTCCCTACGTTTGGGCCGAGGTTGGCGACCGGCATGGGTTTCGACCGGCATATCGTGCGTCTGATGGCGGCGATGATCCTCGCGATCATCGCCCATGTCGCGCCGTCCGCCGTCCAGGCTCACGAGGGGCACGTCCACTGCGGCCACCGCGGTCGCATGGTCTCGGATGCCGCCACGGCGTCCCTTCCCGCGGCGAACCCGGGTCTCGACAAGGCGTCGGGCATCGCCGAGTTGGCGGTGA
Organism: Methylobacterium segetis; assembly: GCF_004348265.1. Classification (GTDB taxonomy): domain Bacteria; phylum Pseudomonadota; class Alphaproteobacteria; order Rhizobiales; family Beijerinckiaceae; genus Methylobacterium; species Methylobacterium segetis. The sequence goes on along the minus strand of NZ_SMNT01000026.1, from coordinate 49,452 downwards.
CGCTGTTGACCGCGCCTCGCCTACGCGTGACCACCGGCAAGTCGACGGCATCCGTTCGGGCGGTCGATGCCGACCGATGCTGCTGCCCCGGCCCCTGCAAGCGACGCTGCTGTGGGACGACGGTGGGCGGCACATTCGGTGTTTTTGCCGGACCCGCATCACCCGCCATGCCCATGTTTCGGGCGGCCATGTTAATCCCGGATAATGTCGCCGGACGCGCGGGTATCGCTCCCGAGGCGCTGCGCAAGCCCCCACGAACCCTCGCGTGAGATGAGGCGCGCCCGAGGCGCGCGACGCCCGAGGTGCGACCGCAGTCGTGGCGTGCACCGACTATCCCGTGGCGAGGCCCATCTCTCATCTCGCGTTGATCCGGCGCCGCTGACGTAGGGTCCCTCTGCCGCTGTCTCAGCGGGATGCTCGCCCACGCTCAGCACAAGGTCGGCGACGCCTCGACGAGCCTCGCCGCCGCGTGCCCTCATTGCAGACCCGCGCCTAGACATACAGAAATATTATAGACAATAAATTGAACGTAATCCGACGAATATGGTTATGGATCTGATCGCAATTCAGCAAAAACGCAAATTACGTCTATGTATTTGCTGAACTTATGGCAGCACCCATCAACTTAAGGAGAACAAGGATGCACAAAATGTCTGGCGAGATGCAATCTTGCATCGACGAGTGCCTGCGCTGCTATCAAAGCTGCCTTGGCATGGCCTCCAACCACTGTCTCCCCGCCGGCGGCAAGCACGTCGAGCCGGAGCATTTTCGCCTGATGATGGCCTGCGCGGAAATATGCCGAACCTCGGCGCACTTCATGCTGATCGGCCTGCCCGAGCACACGCACACCTGTCGAGCCTGCGCCGAGGTCTGCGAGGCCTGCGCGCGGAGCTGTGAGGCGGTCGGCGACATGCAGGACTGCGTCGCGCAGTGCCGCCGGTGTGCCGAGACCTGCCGGAAAATGACCGCTTGAACCCTGACGGGGCGGCCGAGCCGGCCGTCCCGATTGATCAATTGGAGGAGATGATCATGAACGTTCGTACCCTGACACTCGCGATGACCCTGGCGCTGACCGGCATCGGCGCGGCCCTCGCCGCGGATAACGACCATGGCTCCAACGACCACGGCTCCATGCAGGCCCCGTCGTTCGAGCTGCCCGCAACCTGCAAGGCGGCGTCGGCCGGCAAGGAGTCCTCGATGAAGGACATGCAGGGCCACATGTCGATGGCGATGCAGGGCATGTCCGGTCAGGCGACCGACACCCAGAAGGGCCTGCAGCACGCCATGATGCAGATGAACGGCCCGATGATGGAAGGCATGATGGCCGGCGACCCCGACGTCGCCTGGATCTGCGCGATGATCCCGCATCACATGGGCGCCATCGCCATGGCCCAGGTCGGCCTGAGGAACGGCGACAATCCCGAGGCTAAGAAGATCGCCGAGAAGAGCATCCAGGAACAGGAGAAGAGCATCAAGGAGCTCACTGCCTGGCTCGACAAGAACGCCCGTAAGGAAGGCAAGCAGTAAGCCTGAGAGAACCACTTGTCCGCGGCCCAAATCGCGTCCGCTCTCGCGGGCCGCGGAGATCGAAGTCGCGCGGAGGGACCGGTCATGAGCAATTCGTCGAAAACGCATCTCGCCCCGGCGGCCCGCGCCTGCTCCGAAGGACACGGGCATGACCACTCCGTCGCTTCCCATGCGCACGACCATGCCGGCATGGCCGCGGATGACGCGGGTGCGTCCCGCGTGAAGGACCCGGTCTGCGGGATGATGGTCGACCCGCACGCGACCGAGCACCGGGCCGAGCACGACGGGCATCCCTACTACTTCTGCTCGAACGGCTGCCGGACGAAGTTCGTGGCCGAGCCGGTCCGCTACCTCGACCCCGGCCAGTCCGCAGCCAAGTCCGACCCGGTGCCGGAAGGCTCGATCTACACCTGTCCGATGCACCCGGAGATCAGGCAGGTCGGCCCCGGGGCATGCCCGATCTGCGGCATGGGGCTTGAGCCGGCGATGGTCGGCGCCGACGACGGCCCCAGCGAGGAGCTCGTCGATATGACCCGCCGGTTCCGGGTCGGGCTGGTCCTGACCCTGCCGGTGTTCGTGCTGGAGATGGGCGGGCACCTCTTCGGCCTGACCGAACGGCTCGGGCAGCAGACCTCGAATTGGATCCAGTTCGCGCTCGCCACCCCGGTGGTGCTCTGGGCCGGCTGGCCCTTCTTCGTTCGGGCCTGGCACTCCGTCCTGTCTCGGAACCTGAACATGTTCACCCTGGTCGCCCTCGGGACGGGCACGGCCTACCTCTACAGCGTGGTGGCGACCCTTGCCCCGGGGCTGTTCCCGGAAGCGCTACGCGGGCACGGCGGGGCGGTGCCGGCCTACTTCGAGGCGGCGGCGGTGATCACCGTGCTCGTGCTGCTCGGACAGGTCCTGGAGCTTCGCGCCCGCGAGAGCACCGGCGGCGCGCTGCGGGCGCTCCTCGACCTCGCGCCGAAATCCGCCCGCCGCATCCGGCCCGACGGCGAGGACGAGGAGGTGCAGCTCGATGCCATCGCCATCGGCGACCGGCTGCGCGTGCGCCCCGGCGAGAAGGTCCCGGTCGACGGCGCGGTGGTGGAGGGCCGCAGCGCCGTCGACGAGAGCCTCGTGACGGGGGAATCGATGCCCGTCACCAAGGAGGTCGGCGGCGCGGTGATCGGCGGCAGCCTCAACCAGTCCGGCTCGCTCGTGGTCGAGGCGACCAGGGTCGGGCGCGACACCATGCTGGCGCGCATCGTCCAGATGGTGGCCGAGGCGCAGCGTTCGCGGGCCCCGATCCAGCGCCTCGCCGATCAAGTCGCGGGCTGGTTCGTGCCGGCGGTCATTGGCGTGGCGGCGCTGGCCTTCGCCGCCTGGATGGCGTTCGGGCCGGAGCCGCGCTTCACCTTCGCGCTCCTCGCCGCGGTGGCGGTGCTGATCATCGCCTGCCCGTGCGCGCTCGGTCTCGCGACGCCGATGTCGATCATGGTCGGCGTCGGTCGCGGCGCCGGGGCCGGGGTGCTCGTCAAGAATGCGGAGGCACTGGAGCGGATGGAGCGGGTCACGACTCTTGTGGTCGACAAGACCGGCACCCTGACCGAAGGCAAGCCGGCCGTGACGCGGGTCGTGGCGGCGGCCGGGTTCGACGAGGACACGCTCCTGCGCCTCGCGGCGAGCGTCGAGCGGGCGAGCGAGCACCCGCTCGCCCTGGCCATCGTGGCGGCCGCCGGGAAGCGCGGGATCGCGACCGGCCCCGTCGCGGATTTCGACAGCCCGACCGGGAAGGGCGCGCTCGGCACCGTTGAGGGCCGCCGCGTGGCGCTGGGCAACGCCGCCTTCCTGCAGGAGCAAGGGGTCGACGTATCGACCCATGCGACCGAAGCCGACGAACTCCGGCGTGACGGCGCGACGGCGATCTTCGCCGGCGTCGATGGCCGGGTGGCCGGCGTCATCGCCATCGCCGACCCGGTCAAGGCCACGACGGCCGAGGCGCTGGCGGCGCTTCGGGCCGAGGGCATCCGGGTGGTGATGCTGACCGGTGACAACCGCACCACCGCCGAGGCGGTGGCACGCCGGCTCGGCATCGAAGAGGTCGAGGCGGAGGTGTTGCCCGACCAGAAGGCTGCGGTGGTCGAGCGCCACAAGGCGGCCGGGCAGGTGGTCGCGATGGCCGGCGACGGCGTGAACGACGCCCCGGCGCTCGCGGCGGCGGATGTCGGCATCGCCATGGGCACCGGGACGGACGTCGCCATCGAGAGCGCCGGGTTGACCCTGCTGAAGGGCGATCTCCTCGGCATCGTGCGGGCACGGCGGCTGTCGCGGGCGGTGATGGGCAACATCCGCCAGAACCTGTTCTTCGCCTTCATCTACAACGCCGCGGGCGTGCCCGTGGCGGCGGGCATCCTCTACCCGTTCCTCGGCATCCTGCTCTCGCCGGTCATCGCCGCGGCCGCCATGGCGCTCTCCTCGGTGAGCGTCATTGGCAATGCCCTGCGCCTGCGGGCGGCCAACCTCGACCCTTCCTCGGCCCGCTAGGAGCGCGCATGTTCCCGACCTGGCTCCATGCCATCTCGATCGCCGCGCTGCTGCTCGGGGCGGCCTGCTCGCTGCTGCTGTCGGCGCAGGTGATCCGTCACCCGCAGCACATGACCGTGATGAACGTGGTCTGGCCGATCAGCGCCCTGTTCGGGACGGTGGTCGTGGTCTGGGCCTATTTCAGTTACGGCCGGCTCGCGACCATGGAGGCGCACCACGACGCGAAGGAGCGGGGCGAGAAGCCGCCGAACACGACGGGGATGCCCTTCCCGGTGATGGTCGGCAAGGGTGCGCTCCACTGCGGCAGCGGCTGCCTGCTGGGCGATGTCGCCGCCGAGTGGCTCGCCTTCGTGGTGCCGGCCGTCGCCGTCTGGTTCGGCTGGCACTCCCTCTTCGATGAGAAGATGTACGCGGTCTGGGTCCTGGATTTCGTGTTCGCGTACGCGCTCGGGATCGCGTTCCAGTATTACGCCATCGTGCCGATGCGCGGGCTATCCCCCGGCGAGGGTCTGGTGGCGGCCGTGAAGGCGGACACCGTCTCGCTGATCGCCTGGCAGGTCGGCATGTACGGCTTCATGGCGTTCGCCCAATTCTTCCTGTTCCCGCACTGGGCCGGCCAGCGCGCCCCGGTGAACTCGGTCGAGTTCTGGTTCGCCATGCAGGTCGCGATGGTGGCGGGATTCCTGACCAGCTACCCGGTGAACTGGTGGCTCGTCGGCTCCGGCATCAAGGAGCGGATGTAGGCCGGTCCGCGCCTATCGGCGGATCACGAGGAGCCAGAAGAGGACGGCGCACGCGTCCGCGAGCATGCAGATCCGGTATGCCGCCTCGTTCGGGGAAGGGCGCATGCCCGCCCCGGTTGCGGCGCGACAGCTCGGGCACCTCGTCGCGTCGGTGCGAACCGTCCGCCCGCAGCAACCGCACTTGGATAAGAGCATGGGCGCCCCTGCCGTCCCGTGCCGAGATCTCGCGGGCCGCCGCACCTCGGTGAGGCCCCTGCGTACGGGCCGACAGGATCACCTTCTGGTCGGCCGCGACGGTCCTGAATGGCTTCGTAGTGCGGCGAGGCAGGCCGACGAAGTACGTCTTCGGTGGTAGCGAGGTTTCCGGCGGCTCAAGGCGGGATGGCGGCTGCTGCCGCCGGCGGTTGGCACGCGACTCCGAGGCGTACGCATAACGGGTAACGTTATGCGTACGCGTTACACGATGGGGGCGTTCGCCGACCGGGCGTTCCTCAATCCGAAGGCCTCCCGCGGCCTATCTGTCCGGTCGCCTTCGGGTCCGGCTCGCGCTCGCGCCCACACCGAGCCTCCACGCGGACCGCGACCGTTTCTTCACCGCTCGCGGCGATGATACCGGTAACGGCTTGGGATGGCGGGCATGGTGACGGAGAACGGGGTCTGGACAGCCGCGGATCGGATACGGGCCAGGCCGGCACCGCCCGGTGGCACCAAGGAGCGGGTCTCGGTCCGCACGGTCCGGAGGGAGCTCGGCGGCGGGTCGTTCGGCGACATCGCTCGCGAGCTCAGGAAGTGGAAGGACAGGGAGGACTACCGGCCGGCCATCGAACGGGCGGACCTGCCGGAGGCGTTCGAGAGGCGGCTTACGGTGATCGGGCGGGAGCTGCTTGAGTTGGCCCGGGTCGAAGCGGCCCGGGCGGGTCTGGCGGACTTCGTCGGAGCCGAGGATTGCAGGGCCGCGGCGAGGGATCTGCTCGACGAGGCGCTGGACCGGGTCGATCTCTTGGAGGAGCGGGTCGCGGCGTTGCAGGTCGAGCTCGACCGGGTGCGGGCCGTCGGCACTCAGGCCGGCGGGGCCGCGCCGCCCGTTTCCGCCGCGGGAGAGGCGGACTCCCTCGCGCAGGGTCGCGCCGGGCCCGGGTTTGTCGATACCGCGCACGGGCTCAAGCTGGCGCGAGAGGCGAACGACTTCTGGGGGCAGGTGCGGGACGCGGTCGAAGCGGCGGTGCGCCAACGCGGCCCCATGGCGGTCCACCCGCTCCTGAGAGCGCTCCCGACCCGGCTCAAGCAGGAGGGCGAGCGGGCGGGTTTCCCGCTCACCGAGGCGTGGCTGCGCTATCACCTCCTGCGCCTGGTGCAGGACGGCAACGGGCTGACCCTCGTCGGCCATCGGTTCGGGCTGGCCGAGCCCGAGCCGGACGTCGCGGCGACGCCCGAGCCGCCACTCGCCGAGGCGGTCGCGGCGATGGGAAAGCGGCCGTTCTGGCGCTTGTTCATGCGGGAGGTCCACGCCCTTCTCGCCAGAGGCGGGGCACAGACGGCGGAAGGCATCCTCGGCGGCCTGGATCCTGAGTTGGTCGCGGCGACGGGGCGCTTCCAGAGGATCACGCCCCGGCTGCTCCGGTGGAAGCTGCGCCAGCGCATAGCGGAGCGGAGGCCGTTCGAGGAACTCCCGGACGAGCGCTTCGCCGCCCTCGTGGGCGAGGCTCCCTGGGACGGTGAGAGCCCGGCCGAGGCCCCGGCGGCGAGGGCCGGATGACGCCCGCGGCCGAGGCCCGCGGCGAGCGGGGCCACCGCGACGCGACAGCCGACTTATCCGACGCCCGCTCGAAGGCTACGCCGCGGGGTCCGGCCGCACCGGCGGAGTTCGTTGTCGTGGGGCCACCGGCATCCCGGCCGACGGCGGAACATCGGCCGCGCCGCGAACGTCTTCGGTGACCGTCGGGATCCGCGCGTGCGGTCCGGCGCCCTCGGAACCCGCGCCCGCGGCTGGACGCCCGATGACGACGGCGGCCACCCGTGACACGGTGCTCGCCCATCGCGCGATGGTCGGACGGCACCAGCGGATCGGGTCCAGGGCGTCGGCGTGGTGGTTGGTCGGTCCCTCGTCGAGGACGGCGCGATAGTGGCCGATGCGGTTGCGCGACCTCCGGACGCTCTCGGCCAGCCGCTGGAATGACGACCGAATCCCTCCGGCCGGCTTCGTCGCGCCGGTCACCGGGGTCAGCGCGGACGCCCGACGGGCTTAGCGATGGCGAGCACGCCCTTCAGGCCGCTCCCGAAGCGGGCGATCGTCTCCCGGTGCCCGCGCAGCTCGCTGTAGGGCAGGTAGCGCAGGTCGAGCTCGGCCACCCGCGAGAAGGCGGGCCGGGCGAACTGCGCGCGCACGTCCTCCTCGCGGTTGTCGGGCGCCACCAGGAAGAAGTTGCGCGCGGCCCCGCCCTCGACCCCGAGCGCCAGGTCGAGCATCCGCACGATGCCCGAGTAGATGCTCGTCGTGTGCTCGACCTCGAAGGCGGCCGCGACGTCGCCGTCCGCCTTGTCCAGCCAGATCACGTCGATGAGCCGGACCATCTCGGCCGACCCATTCGCCGTCAGCCGCCCGGGCAGGCGGTCGAGGCAGCCGTCGGACAGGCGGCCGGAGGCATAGGGGCGGTTGCCGTCGTTCGACGCGATCCAGACGTCGAAGCCGAGGGCGAGGCCGAGGTCGCGCAGCCAGCCCTGGACCTCGGTGTGGGTGTGGTCCGCCTCACGCGCGGCGAGCGCCGCCTTGGAGGCCGTGGCCGCGGCCTCCGCCCGCACTCGGTCGAGATCCTCGCGCCAGCGCGCCAGCGCGGCGGCCCCGTCGCGCTCCGGCAGCGGGTATCGCCCGGACCCGACGTCGAACAGGAAGCCCGCGATGGCGCCGTAATCGTTGGAGAGCAGGCCGCGATGGGCGGCGTTGAGGGCGACGATGCCCCGGCGCATGGCGAGGTACTCGTCCCACTTGCCGAGCTTCACATTGGCGCCGGCGATGGCGTTGTAGCCCTTCACGATGGCCGTGTTGAACGGGGGCACAAGTGTGGGGTGCAGGAAGTACAGCAGGTTCGCCGCGGCCGGACCCAGCCCCTTGATGCGTTGCCGGTCGAGGCCGTGGATGGCGGCCAGCACCCCGTCCTCTGCACTGCAGCACAGGCAGGCGTCGAGGAACCGGCCGAACGCAACCTGGTTGGCGCGGTCTTCGTAGATGTCGGGGATGCGCAGCTTAGGCTTCCAGAGGAATGCGTGGTCGGCGCCCTTGAAGACCTGGCGCTGCTCCGCGATGGAGTGGACCACCGTTTCCAAGGACGAGCCGCGATAGGCGTTGCCGAACGCGTCGGCCCGGATCTCGTCTATCACCGCCTGGAGGCCGCGCCGGATCGAGCGGAAGTTCTTGATGCGCTCCTCCCACAGGAACCAGGTCCGATAGGAGGCGCCGGGGTCCTCGCGCCAATGCCGGATCAGGTTGCCGATCCAGGCCTCGTCCGAGGGGCGGTGATCCGTCCCGGTCTCGTCAGTCAGGCGCATCGGCGCGGCATTCCCAAAATCCGGCTTCGGCCCGGAACATACCATTCCCGCCCCGGTCGGCGCTGTCGTCGGCAAGTCTCACCGGCGCGCCTCCGGCGGGACAGGCGGCGCGGACCCCGACGGGTCGCGGCGGTCGGAACGGCGCAGTTCGAGCGGCGCTACCATGCCTGGTCGCAGGCACGGGTCCATCAGGTCGACATCGAAGCGGGACCGGCCGACCGCCCGCGGTGCTCTCCCTCATCGAGGAAGTCGATTAGAGCGTTCATCGCCGGGTAGGCCGCCCGGCAGATCAGGGTCGTGGCTTGGCGCTCCTGAACCACCAGACCGGTGTGGATCAGACGGCGCAGATGATGGGACAGCGTCGAGGCCGGGACATCGACGCGCTGCTGGAGCGCACCGACCGGCAGGCCGTCATGGCCCGCCCGGACGAGCGTACGGAACACCTTCAGGCGGGTCAGATTGCCGAGCGCCTCCAATTGTCGTGCCGCTAATTCGAGTTCCATGGAATTACCATGAAGACGCGGAACGGACCGTGCAACCCCTATTTCTATCAATCCGGAACTACCGCAGCGGCTCGGTGGTCGACCGCACGCTCCGGCGCCGCGAGGTGTCGATCCTTCGCGGCCGGCCGTTGCGCTCCTTCACGTTCGAAAGTCCGGCACCATCAGCGCGGCGGGATGTCGAGGGGGCATCGGGTCCACCCGCACCGGCGCCGATATCGGTCGCGAGGCGCTGCGTGGCCAGCCATCCGGCTTATCCTCTGACGCGACAGACGTAGCCGAACCGTCGCCGGAGCCATCGCCGATCTCGGCCTGTGGCAGCGGCGTGGCATCCCCGATGCGGCGTCGCCTCTGATTTCTCCCGGAGACAGCTTGAGCAGCTCGACCAGCCGCTTCCCGCCGAAAGCGCCTCCATGTTCCGGCTCGGGTACATACCCGCAGGTCGCAACCCGTAACGGGTCACGCATAGCGATAGACGTTACGGGTTCCAAACGGTTTCCGGAACCTGGAACGCCGATCCTTCGCCGGCCCCCGGCTCCCGCGGCGAAGCGGGAGCCGGGGCCGGCTCGCGTCGTCCGAAGCCCGGTCCCGCGGGCCGCGCGGACGACGGTCACGAATCCTCCCGCTCGTCGCCACGGTTCGGCGCCAGGCCGACGAGGACGCAGGGGTCCAAGTCCCAGTCGTCGAAACCGGGGTCGAGCAGGCCAACCCCGTCCGCCGACAAGGCGTAGAACGCCTCGTAGGGGTTCGCCTCCCAGCGCGGGGTCGCCGTCGGCGGCACGTTCCGGGCGACGTGGCCCCGACCGGCCCGTGCCCGCGAGGAACTCGTCCCCGCGCGCGCTCGCCGGGCGCTTCCGGAGCGACCGGGACGACCGGTCCCGGGTGAGGCGACGCGCGGCCGAGGGGCCAGCGAGACGCGGTTCGGCTTCGTGCGGTTCATCATGGCTCTGGTCCTTTCCGTCAGGCGCGGAGGCGGGCGGGTTGCGTGGCGCGGAGGCGGGCGGTCGCCACCGGCGTCGGGCGGGATTTGCGGAGGCGTCCGCCTGCGGCCCCGGCGGTGCCGACCGGCGCGCCCTGGAGAACCGGGTCGCCCAGGGCGGCGGCACAGTCGAGGAGCCGCTCGTGCAGGTCACGGTCCCGAGCCGGGGAGAGCGGCGACATGAGCGCGGTCAGGTCACCCGTCTCGAAGCGCTCGGCGTCCGGGTCCGCCGAGACGGCGAGGAGTGTGGCCGCGAGCGCGACCGCCGCGTACCGCATGCTCTCGCCGAGATCGCCCGCGAGCAGCCGCATCTGTTCCAGCGGCGAGAGCCTTGGTAGTTTGAGCGGCAGAACGCGCGGGGCGATCCGCCAGGCCGGCTGGCCGAGCTCACTGTCGCACCGAAGGTGCCAAGCCCCCGACGCGGTCGCGTGCAGGGCCTGGGCCGCGGTCAGCCGGCACGCCGTGGCCACGACGCGCAGGTGTCCGGGTTTGCCCGGACCGCCCTCGCGAAGCAGGTCCGTCGGCAGGACGGCGATCACGTCGCCTTCCGACCGTGCCGCCAGTCCCGAGAGGACGGCCGCCGCGTCGCGGGGATCGGGGCGGAGCAGGTCGAACGAACCCGAGAGGCGTGCCAGGCCACAGGCCTGGGCGCCGTTGGCGCCGACCGCGACGAGGGTCGGACGGGTACCGGCGGCGGTCAGGCCGCCGGCCACCAGCGCTGCGGCCAGCAGCCCGGTGCGGTCGTTGGAATGGATGGTCGCGATCACGGCGTCCTCCTTTGGGCCGATGCATCGAAGGAATCTTGCCATCCCTATTTCCATATGTCTAGAAGTACCGAATTTACTGGTTATCGGATCCCTGGCCGCGCTCGCTGACAGTCTATCGAGTCACTCGCGCTCCTAAGGTCGCGCCGATCACTGTCATCGTCCCGCTCTGCCCCAGGGTCGCGCCGCGGGTACGTCCCGGCATCGGCGCCGTTCCGGGCGCCCGCCGCGCCGGCATGCCGGTCGGAGCCGCCTCTCGCCGGCGCTCCGGGTCATCTGTGCGACAATGCGTGGCGCGTGGAGCTCCCAGGACCGGCGCACTTCGCGCGCGATAAGCCAATGCCGCCTTGCACGTTCGGAGCGCGCGGACCTGCCTCGTGCCGGTCGTGGCGAGCGTATCCCCGGAGCGGCGTCACCGAGCCACCTCACGCACATGCGTAAGTAATCCTGCGGACCCAAGACTGTAACACTACGCAGCCGTTAACCATGCCAGAAATCCGGCTCTTGATAACGAGCAGAATATGCTGTTCATTTCCGCTCTTTTGCCTTACGATTCACGGATCAATCACAACCGGTCCGACGTCGCGCGCCAGGTGGCCATTCCACCGGGCGTGCCGGCGTCCGGATTCCGTCATGGAGATTGCCCTTGATCTCTGCCTTCTTCGGCTCCGCCGGCCGGACCCATGCCGCCTACGCCGCGCTCCTCCTCGCCGACGCCTATGGCGTTCTCGGCCGGCCCGTCACGCTCCTCCGCGTCAGGTTCCCCGAGGAGGCGCCGTTGCCGGGCCGGACGGTCACGGAGGAGGGCCTCACCGTGATCGAGCGCGAGGCGCGCGACGCACGCGAGGCGGGCGAGATCGCGGCCGAGGCCGTGGGGCGGGACGATGATCTCGTCCTCGACCTGCCCGCGGCGTGCCTGGAAAACCTCGGGCTGAGGGCGCGCATCGACGCGCCGGTTCTGCCGGTAGGGCCGACCCCCTTCGAGGAACATGCCGCAGCGTCCGCGCTCGCGGGCATGAACGCGTCGGAGGATTTCGGTCTGGACGTCGTTTCGCCGCCCTGGCTTCTCGGCTGCGGCCGAAGCGGCGGCGCCTCCGCCGCCGACGCGTTCGGCCGCGTCATGCGCGGGCACGAGGCGCTCGTGCCGGGTCGAGGTCGTATCCGGACCCTGCCAATGGTCGTGCCGGCGTTCGGCCGCGGGGAGGCACAGCGCATCGCCGAAGGGGATCGCACGAGCCGCAGCCTCGTGGCCTCCGTGGCCCTGCTCGCGGCCCTGCGCGCCGCCGCCGAGGAGCCAGCAGCCGACGCGGTCGACACCGCCGCCTACGCCGCCGCCCTCGGCGTCGACGCCGAGCAGGCACGAAGCCCGGACGACCGGGAGGCCGGCGACCGGCTGCGCGACCTCGCCGACGAACTCCAGGGCATCCGCGACCAGGTCAAGCCGACGCCGGATGACTTGCAGGGCGCCCCACGCTTGGAGCGGTGGCGGTCTGCCACCCGGTCCGTGAGGGTGCTCACCGGCGACGTCTACGGCCATCCGAACTTCCCCGATGGGCGGCGCATCACAACCAGCGACCTGTATGCCTCCGATGGCCGGCGCTGGGCGCGCACCTTGTCGAGGTATTTCGTCCTGGGACACCCCGACGCCGGCGCCGAGCGCCTCGACCGGCACTAGCCCTCCGACATCCCGTCCGACGAACCCCGCCCGCGCGCCTCGGCACGCGGGAGCGGGGCCGTCTTGCCCATCGCGAGCCCGGAGGACGCATGCGCCCGAGCGACGACCCCCAGCCCTCCGACCCGACTTCCCTGCGCTGCGAGCTGGCCCGGGGATGCCACCCGCTCGCGCTCTGGCGCACGGAACGGCTTCCGAACATCGCGGCCGCCGCGATCCAGGAGGTCCGCCGAGCCCTCGCCGGTGGCGTCTGCCTGCATCACAAGTCCTGGCCCGCGGCCCGGAGAGGCGAGGCCGCGGCCGCCATCGCCGTCACGCTCGACCTCACCCGGGGCACCGAACCGGATCCCGCCGTCGTGGACCTCGCGCTGTCAGCGGTGCTCGTCGCCGCCTGGCGGGGGGATGCGGCGGCGCGCACCGTCCTCGCCCACGTTCTCGCCAGGCTGTCGCCGAACCGGCGCGGCGGTCGTCCGGTCCGACGCGAAAGGTTGCGGCCCAGGCGCCGCCCCCCGCCGCGGCGGTGACCGCCGCCGCCTCCCGAACAGCGAGACGATCCTGAGAACCCAGGAGCCAAACACGTGCGAATCTGGACTTTCAGCGACTTGCACCGCGACCTGTCGCGGGCGCCCTGGGCACCCGCGCACATCCCCGACGCCGACGTCGCCGTCGTCGCGGGCGACGTCGGGCAGGGCCTGGCGGACACCGTCCTATGGCTGGGCCAAACCATCCGTCCGCTCATGCCGGTCCTGGTCGTCGCGGGAAACCATGAATTCTACGGCTCGGCCGTGGACGAGGAGCGCGCGCTCGGGCGCCGGGCCGCGGAACGGCACGGCGTGACCCTGCTCGACGACGATACCGTCGAGATCGGCGGCGTCGCCTTCTCCGGTGGCACGCTCTGGACCGACTACGGCCTCGACGGCGACCGCCGGCGGGCCATGGCGGCCGCGCAGGCCGGTCTCAACGACCACCGCTGCGTGGCGACGACCCGAAATCCAGGTTGGCGCACCTTCCGGCCGGGGGATGCAGCTGCCCTGCACGCCACCACCCGCGGCTTCCTGCTCCGCGCGCTGCTGGAGGTCGACCCGCCGGACGCGCGGGTGCGACCGCACGTCGTGGTCACGCACCACGCCCCGGCCCGTGCCTCGCTCGACCCGAGCTTTGCCGGAAGCGTGCTGAACCCGGCCTTCGCGAGCGACCTCGGCGGCCTCATCGCCGCCGGCCGCCCGGATCTCTGGCTCCACGGCCACGTCCACGCCCGTCGAGACCACCGGATCGGCCCGACCCGGATCCTGTGCAACCCCCTCGGCTACGACGGCGAGAACCCCGCCTTCGACCCGGCCTGCGTCGTCGAGGTGCCGTCGTAGGCCGCCCCCGCGGATGCGTCCCGAGAAACGGGACCCGCCGCGCCCCGGCCCCGGACCCCAACCCACCCTCGGAGCAAGGCGACGATGCCCCACCTGACTTTCCTGCGCGACGACCTGAACGAGGCGGAGACCGGGGACGTCGCCGCCGACGAGCGCCGTCCCGCGACCGAGACGCTCGCGGCCTTCGCGCTCGAAGCGGCGCTCTCGCCCGCCCAGCGCCGCCGCATCGCCGCCGATCCCGCCTTCGCCCTCGTCGTCCAGGTTCCGGCCGCCGACTGGGTCGAGCCGGTCCGCGAGGCGTGTGGGCGCCTGGCGGCGTGGGGTCACGTGGTGGCGCGCAACGGCGGTTCGAGAAGCGAGGACCGTGCGGACCGCGGAAATGACCGAGTGGCAGACCGGCTCGCCCGCGGCGACCGGGTGCTCGGGGTCTCGCAATCGCCCGCGCGCTACCTGCCTTCGGCCCTCGTCGCCGCGGCGGACCTGCACGTTCGGCTCCCTGGCGCGACCGACGCCGTGATCGCGCGGGTCGTCCGGGCCGCCACGGGGCGGCGTCCGACCCTGCCGCCCGGGATCGCCCGCGGGCTGGACTTCTTCGAGATCGCCGCCGCGGTGCGCGGGACGACGGCGCGGTCCTGCGTCGCGCGCCTCGCCGCGGCGGCGCGCTCGAAGGCCACCGCGGATCCCGCCGTCGGGTCGGCGCCCGATTTCGCGACCCTGGTCGGCTTCGGCGATGCCCATGCCTGGGGTACGCGCCTCATCGACGAGATCGCGACCTGGCGCGCCTCCGGCGGCGCGCCCGCGTTCCAGCGGCTCGACAGGCACGTCGCCCTCAGCTCCGCCCCGGGACTAGGAAAATCATCTTTCGTCCGCTCGCTCGCGAAGGCCGCGGGCCTGCCGCTGGTCGCGACCTCGGTCGGCGCCTGGTTCACCGGATCCGACGGACACCTGGGCGGCGTGCTCCGCGCCTGGGATGCCGCGTACACGCACGCGTGCGCGTTAGCTCCTAGTATTTTGTTCCTAGACGAGGCTGATAGTATTCCTAACAGGGCCACGATGGACAACCACGCGCGCGAGTGGTGGACCCCCTTGTGCACGAGCATTTTGCTCGGTTTCGATGCGCTCAACGCGCCCGGCGCCCCCGAGGTGTGCATCATCGCGGCGACGAACCACGGCGACAGGCTCGATCCCGCCTTGATCAGGCCCGGACGGCTGGGCCGGGTGATCGAGATCAAGCCGCCCTCGGCCGCCGACCTGGCGGTCATCTTCCGGCAACACCTCGACGACGGCGAGGTGCCCGACATGGACCTCGCGCCGCTCGGCGCGCTCGCGCTCGGCGCCAGCGGCGCCCAGGTCGCCGGGTGGGTGTCCGAGGCCCGTGCCGCCGCGCGCGCCGCCGGACGGCCGATGCGCCCGGAGGACCTGCTCGGCCGCGTCGCGCCGCCGGATCAAGGGAGCCCGGCGGACCGACGTCGGAGCGCGTACCACGAGGCGGGGCACGCCGTGGCGTTCGAGCGGATCGGCGCCCGCGTCGCCCAGGTCGACCTGGTCCCGCGCCGGGATTCGCTCGGCGCGACCTCCGTGGCGACCCGCCTCGGCCAGTCGCCGACCCGCGCGGAGATCGAGGGCCTCGCGGTCGCGCTCCTGTGCGGACGGGCTGCCGAGATCCTGTTCCTCGGGGAGCCGAGCGCCGGGGCGGGCGGCGATAGCCGCTCGGACCTCGCGCGCGTGACGACCCTGCTCGCCGGCAACCACGCCTCGCTCGGCCTCGGCGACCGGTTGGCGTATCGCGGCGCCCCCCACGAGGTCGCGGTCGCGCTGTCGCTCGACCCCGCCCTTCTCGGGGCGGTCGAGCGCGACCTCGACCGGCTGAGCGGCGAGGCCTTGGCCGTCATGGAGGCGAACCGCACCGCCGTGGCGGCCGTCGCCGAGCTGCTGATCGCGCGGCGCCTGGTCTCGGGCGACGCGCTCCGGGCGCTGATCGCCGAGGCGGACCAACACCGCGCCGCGCAGGACGGAGGACAGCCGTGACGCTCCACGTTCCCGATCCGGTGGCCCGCGCCGAGGTGCATGCACCGGTACCGACGGAAGGCCCGTCCGCCGTGCCGGCCGCCCCCGGGGCGCGGTCCGCGCCGTCGGAGCCCGTCCCGTTCCGTCTGTGGACCCTGTCCGACCTCAGGGTCGACCGGGCGCCCCACGTGCTGCCGGACCCGCTGCCGGACTTCGACGCCTTGCTCGTCCCGGGCGGGATCGCGCCCGGCCTGTGCCGGTCCGTGCGCTGGCTTGCGGACGCGCTCGGCGGCCGCCAGGGTCGGCGGCCGGTCGTCCTCGTCCCGGGACCGGCGGAGTACCTCGACGGCGAACCCGTGGGCGAGGCGCTCGCCGAGGCCGTGCCGCTCGGGGCGGCGCTGGGCATCACCGTGCTCCACGACGGCGCCGTTCGCCTCGGCGATCCGCTCCGGCCCGGGTTGGTCATCCTGGGCGCGACGCTCTGGACGGACTTCGCCCTCGACGGCGTCGAGAACGCCCGGACCGCCCGCGCCCACGCCCGGAGCCGCTGGACGGTGACGGACAGGGCGGCGAGCGCGCCCGGGGTGCCCTTCTTCCCGCACGACGCGGCCGGTGCGCACGCCCGCTCGCGGGCCTTCATCGAGGACGCCCTCAACGCCGTCGCCGTCGGTGCCGGCTCGTACGGCCATATGCCGAATCCGGTCCTGCGCGACATCGGCCCGGGCGACCGGGCCGCGGTCGTCACCGGCTTCGCCCCATCACGGTCCTGCCTGCCGCCCACCCTGGCGAGGCCCGTGCTCGACCCGTGGCGGGTCTGCTGGCACGCCTCCGCCCTGGACCCCGTGATGGAGGGGTGGGGCGCCCCGGCCGTCTGGATCCACGGGAACGTGCCGCAGGCCTGCGACCTGCGGCTCGGGCGCACGCGCGTCGTGAGCAACCCCTACGACCCGGACGACCCGACGAACGGGTTCGACGCCAGCCGCACGATCCTGGTCTGACAGCCGCCCCGGAGAACCGCCCCATGCACGAGACCCGCTCCCCGTCGCCCCGGCTTCGGCTCCCCTCCATGTCCGACGCGAGCGCACCCGCGGCCGGCGCGCGCTCCGCCGTCCGCCACGACCGTCGGCCGGCGGCGGAACCCGGCGCGGATGCGGACGCGCTCCTCGTCGTCGATATCGAGACCGTGCCGGACGAAACCCTGATGCCGCCGCCCGAGGTGTGGGCCAGGGACAAGTTTCCGAAATGCGCGTGGCACGCCGTGGTCGCCGTCAGCTTCGTGCAGGCGGAGATCCTGCGCGACGGCGAAACGGGACTGGAGGACTATCGGGTCACCGCCTGCAGGAGCGGCGGCGAGGCGGGCTGGGACGAGGCCCGCATCCTGCGCGGCTTCTGGCGGCACTTCGCCTCCGGCAGATTCCGGCTCGTCACCTGGAACGGCCGCGGCTTCGACATGCCGACGCTGCTCCACCGCACGATGCTCCACGGCATCTCGGCGGAAGCCTGGTTCCGGCGCGGCACGCGCTGGTCGGGCTACGGCAACCGGTACGGCGGCGCCCACGTCGACGTCATGGACGAGATGTCCGGGTTCGGGTGCGCCAGCCGGCTTACCCTGGAGGAGGCCGCCGCGCTGGTCGGCATGCCGGGCAAACTCGGCGAGCACGGGTCGCTGGTGGCCGACATGGTCGCCGCCGGCGAGATCGAGCGCGTCCGGGCGTATTGCGAGACCGACACGATGACGACCTTCGGCATCTACGTCCGCCATGCGTATCTCGCCGGCCGGACCGACGCCGCGGCCCACGACAGGGCGATCGCAGGCCTCCAGGATTACCTGGAGCTGGAGCGGACCCGCAGACCGCATCTCGGCGCCTACCTCGACGCCTGGCGACGCCTGTCCGACACGCGGCCGGCGTTCGTCGTCGACAGGGACCGCCGGGGCGGATGACCCTCGCCCTCGGGTCCCGGTCCCGTCTCCCCGGGTCGCGGGCGCGGCACCCGGATCGGGCTCGGGGCCCCGGTCCAGATCGCCGCGTCTCGGGCCCGGGCCGCGCGGCGTCGCCGGCACACCGGACCGGCCGCCGGCGCACGCGCCCGGACCGGTGACGCCCACCGCGGGCGCCGTCGTGCGACGGATGCCGAAGCGGCGCGCCGCGGTCCGGCGCCCCATGCGTTCGCGCCGTGCCGCCTGAGGCGGCCCGGTCCCCGAGAACCCCTGGATGTCGAGGCGGGACATGGCGGAACGCGCGAGCGGAACTTCACCGGGGTCGCCGTCGGGAACGTCGCGGCCGGCGGCGGCGCGGCGGCACGTCCCGGCAGGGTCGGGGACGGCGTTTGTGCCTTGCCGCGCGCCTCGCACAATGGGCTGTGCGCCCGATTCCCGGGCGCCGTCCAAGGACAGGACCGACCCGGCCCGGCCTCCGCGCACAGTCCCGGTGCGAGGCCGTGCCGTGCGCCTCGACCGGACGCCCGCGCGCCTGGGGCACCGTCCGGCCATGCATCCCGACCCCGAATTCCCGGTTTCCCCCGCCGGCGTCCGCCCGGTGCGGGCGGACGTGCACGAACTCGCGCGGGCGCGGCAGGCCATCTCCGCCCTGGCCCATCCCGACACGCGGCCCATCGTCGACACGGCCATGGGCACCCTGCATGCGGCGCTCTCCGGGGGCGGTCTCCAGGTCTCCAAGATCCCCGGGCTGCAGAGCGCCATCCGCAAACACATCAGGCAGGCCTGGATAGATGGCATCGTCGCCCCCCTCGCCCGGTCGCGCCATCCGGCCGACCGGGCCGTGCTCGACGCGATCCCGAAGGATTTCGCCCTGAGGGCCCACGCCGAGGTGCTGGCCGCCCTGGAACGGATCGCCCGTTGGGTCCCCGAGGATGCCGACGGCACGCGGGCGCACCTCGGGCGGGCCTTCGAGTACCTGCGGATGCTGCCGCTCATCCTGCAGGCCCTCGCCGATCTCGAAGGGCTCGCGCCGGGCGCCACCCGAACGGGCCGCCCCGCATCCGGACCCGGTTCCGCGGCCCTCGCCGACGCCGCCGCACTGGTCCAGCGCCGGCTCAAGGCGGCGCTGTCGCCGGGCCTTCCATCCTTGATCGGCGACCTGGCCGACCTGGTTCACCGCGGCCCCGCGGCCGCGGCCGACGTCCCCGCGCTGCGCTGGACGGCCGCCGCGCTCCTCGCGCCGCCCGCGCGCGGCGCCCGGACATCGGACCGGGGCGGTCCGCAATGGCGCCGGAGCCTCGCCGGCGCGCTCTCCCGCGACCTGATCGACGAGGCGCTCGCGCCGGCCGCAGGTCGACTGCTGCGACGGCATGCCGGCCTGGAGATCGGGGACGCCCGCTATGCCCGGGGCGAGGGGCACGGAGGCCGGCTGGACCTCGCCCTGTCCCGCGCCGGCGTCAGGCTGCTCCTGACGGTCCGCTTCGACGTCGCCGGCGGGCGGTTCGAGCAATCCTCCGCGGTCGTCTCGTCGGACGGCGCGCCGACGACGCTCGCGCCCGAAGACGCCGATGCAATCCTCGATGCGTCCATCCCCGACGAGCTCGACACACCCGCACATCGCGCGATGCGCCGCCTCTCGCGGCTGGACCGCGCGCCCAGCCTCCACATGCACGTCAACGGGACCGGCGAGCTCCAGGTCGCTCCTGAGCCGGTTCGGACGCAGGATGCCGGGTTGCTGGAGGAGCTTGTCCGCACCGCCGACGAGGAGGGAAGCGCCGTCAGGTTCGACCCGGTCCGCGACCTCGTGCTGGCGTCCGGCCTGGTCGAGATCGGCTTCGAGTGGCACGACGGGCCGGCCGGTCGGTGCCTGATCCGCGCCCCGGCCCAACCCACCGGTCGGCCAGGCCCATGACGACCAGGTCCACCACGGCCGGGTCGCCGACCGGCTCGGGGGCCCTGTCGACGGCAAAGCCGCTCGGCCAGTGCGAGGGTCGCGATACCAGCTGACCCCCGAGGGCCAGCTTGATGAAATGCGGCATACGCCTTCGTCTCGGCGCCGATGCTGATTGGAATACGCAGACCGACATTTGGTACGGCGGCCTGTGCTCGAATGAATGCTTCATCGACTTGAAGATCGACGAACGCGGACGTGGCGTTTGCGGGCGCCCTTGGTCACTTCGATTGTCGCCAGCCGTTCGATACACGCGACACTCGGCCAGAGGATAACCCCGGGGACGCGACGGACAAGGTTGGCCGGGTGCGCGATCCGGTTTCACTCACCCGGTCGACCGGTCCGACCGGGTCAGGTTCCGTTTACCACGTCCGGTGGACCTGGGCGAAAGAACTTGCGGCCTGGCGGGCACCCGGTCTATGGTCCGATCATCAGGTCGCGGAGCTACTCCGGACCTGATGCGGACCTGGACCTGGTCGGGGGTGCCGAATGGATGTGATCACCCAGATGTGCCAGGAGCGCGACCGGGCCCGGCAAGCCGCCGCGGACAGGACGCGGCAGCTTCAGGAGCTCATGTTGGAACACGTGAGCGCCATCGCGGCGGAGACCGCCAAGGCGGCCCGCCTCGACCAGGTGATCGCGACCCTGCGGCAGGGGGCTGCCTACGCGCCGGAGCCGATGCCGGCGGCCGACCAGGCCGAGATGGAAGCGCCGGCCCAGCCGCTGCCGGCCGACGAGCCGGTCTCGGGCGGGGCCGAGCGGGTGCCGGTGCCGCAAGTCTCGGGCCTGGTTGCCCAAGTCATCGTCGACGCACTCGCGAAGGCAGGCGCCAAGGGGTTGTCGGGAAGCGAAGTCAATGACGCGGTTCGGGACGCCGGTTTTACGCTCGATGCCTCGGAGAAAAACAAGACCCGCCTTAAGAATAAAAACCTGGTTTACCATGATCGCAAGGCACAACATTGGTATCTGAAAGATCCAACGAAGGCCTCGGCGTCATAAGACCAGTCTAGATCCAACAACTCATCAATCATCGAGGAGAATGGCAATGCGCAACATATCTCGCGCAGCCCTCCGCGCGCGCTCGCGCGACCCACCGGGTCGGGAAGTGATCGGAGCGGCAAAATAAAAGCGCACGGTCCGATCCGGACCGCACGCTTTGAGCTTGCCCGCAACCGAGCTGCGAAGCCGTAGCAGGTTAGGACTGGCCCGTCGGCCGAGAGCTTGAGCCCTCTCGACCGCGTCATTGCCAGACCTCGTGATCACGATTGCCGAAAACCAGACCGGCCAACCACCGGGATCAAGGCCGACATTCGAGACCGACGACGTATGCCAGCTCTCGCCTGCGAAAGCAAGCGGGCTGCGCTCCGCCTCCTCGGGATCCGCCGGCCCAAGCCGGCCGCGCCCGGACCGTCCCCGCGACGGATCCGGACCGGCCCCGCGCGACCCCATCCGAGGAGAGCATCATGAACGAGCCGTACCGCGTCGAGCCCCTCACGGCCGACTTCCAGCCGCCCCTCGCCCCCCTGATCGACCGGGCCTTCGATGCCTGGGACGGGGATGTCGCCGCGCTGCTCGGCGTCCCGCGGGGGACGTTCGAGCCGGAGACCGAGGCCAGCGAGCCCACCGAGTTCTGAGCCGCCGACGAAGCCCCGGCCTCCGGGCCGGGGCCGCCGCCCCATCCCATCCCATCAACAAGGCTGGCCCCGTCCGCCTTTCAAGGACCCATACGACCATGAAGCAGCTCGAACTTTTTCCGTCGACGACTGCCGACGCTGACCGGCTCCGGGCCGAGATCCAGGCCCTCGACGAGATGACGGAGCGCGAGCGCGCCGCCGCGCTGCGCCGCCACCGCTACGTGCGGGCGGTCGAGGACCTCCCGCAGGGACGGCGGGGTGACCGCCACATGCGGGCCGCGATCCGCGCCGTCTGCGAGCTGAGCGACGACGTCGATCCGCCCACGCCGCGCCAGGTCAGGACATGGGAAGCGCGGCTGAGGGAGGCCGGCGGCAACCCGGCCGGCCTCGCCGACCGGCGGATGGCGCGGTTGCCCCGGCAGCAGACCCACTGGGCCCCGTGGATCGGCGAGCTGGTCGACCAGGTCGTGGCCGAGGCCGACCCGCGCCTGGGCGTCACGCTGACGGCCATGGCCCGCCTCGCACAGGCGAGGTGCCTGGAAGCGGCGCCTGCGCGGGGCGGCGCGGCCGCCCACGTTCCCGGTTTCCGGACCCTCGTGCGGATGGTCGGCGACCGTCTGCGTTCCCTGCAGCAGGCGTATCGGTACCGGCAGCTCTCGTGCGGGCGTCCTCTCGCCGAGGTCGTCGTCGCCCGGGAAGTCCTGCGGCTCGCCATCCCGGAACTCGGCGCCGACCGCGTCCACCTGGTCACCGCACGCGACAGCTACAGCGGCGTGATCGTGGCGGCGGCGCTCGGCATTGCGCCGCCGGACGGGGAGGACCTGCTCGGCCTGTTCGGGGCGCGGACCGCGACGGCTGCCGCGGAGCCGCTCGGCGCCGCCCGCCTGTGCATGGGACTGCCGGAGGTGATCGTGCTGGACCATGATCCCGCCTTCCTCGGCGCCACGTTCCAGCATTCCGCGGCGGCGCTCGGCATCCGGCTGCACTTCGCCGGGGTCGACCATCCGGGCGCTCCCTGCCGGGCAGCGGGCCTGCAGCGCTGGCTGACGGCCCGGGGGGAGGCGGTCGAGGACGCAGGAGGCCTGATGGCGGGGGCGCACGCCTGGCTCGCCGATCTGGACTTCCGCCGCTCCGGAGCGGACCGGCGGACCCCGCTGGACCGCTGGCAGGAGGGGGTCGCTCGCTATCCCATCCGGCTGTCGCCGGGGGCCGCTCCCGCGATCCCGACCGGCGAGGAATCGGGTGGCGCCGACGGGGCCGAGGGACCCGACGGCCGCGACACCCGGCGGAGGCCCTGATGCCGGCGACCCTGCGAAGCCGCCATGTCGGCAAGCCGAGCCCGTCGCGCCCGGTCGTCACCGGCCGACGGGACTGCATCACGGGCGAGGTCCCCTCCGGCAAGGTGGGGATGGGCTACCGCATGGTGGCCTACGAGGGCCTCCTCGCGCGGGACTTCATCCTGATCCTGGAGCAGGACGATGCCGTCCTGCGCTACCAGGAGGAGCCCGCTCCCTTCCGGTGGCACGACGGCGTCCGGTGGCGCCGCTACACGGCCGACTTCGCCGTGGAGATCGACGACGGGCGGCGCATCGCCGTCGAGGTCAAGCCGCGGAAGCGGGTGATCAGGCTGGGCTGGGACGGGATCCGGCCCCGCATCGAGGCCGGCGCCAGGGCCGCCGGCTACGACGGCTTCGAGCTCTGGACCGAGGTCGAGGTCGACGCGCTCCGCGTCGCGAACGCCGCGCTCGTCGCGAGCGAGCGCACCTTCGTGGCCGACGAGGCGGAGCAGCACACCATGCGCGTCGTCCTCGACCGCTTCGGCGGCCAGGGCCTCGTCCGGGACCTCCGGGCGGCATCGGGGCTCCAGGCCCGCGCCTTCCGGGCCGTCGTGGCCCTGGTCGCGCGCGGCGAGGCCGAGCTGGCCGACCCCGGCCGACCCTTCGACGACCACGCCATGATCCGCCGCCCCGCGAACCTCAGGAGTGCACCTTGAACAGGCTCGACCAGCAGTTCCGCCTTCCCATCGGCGCGGTCGTCGTCGTCGACGGCGTCCCCTACGCCTCCGTCGCCCGCGAGCGGGCGGGCCTCGCCCTGCGCAGGCTCGCGGGCGGTTCCGAGACCGTCGTGCTGAGCGACGCCGTCCTGGTGGACCTCCACCGCGGCGGGAGGGTGCGCATGGCGGGACCCGGTGCATGCGGGGGGCTGCGCTGACCATGGGCGCCTGCCAAATCCGTCTCCAAGCGGACGCGCTCGTCATCGTCGAGGGCGTCTACCACAAGGTGCTCTCGCGCGACGAGGCCGGCGTCACGCTGCGCACCCTCGGGGCGAGGCCGGTCACGGTCACGAAGACCCATGCCGAGTTGGCCGACCTCTACTTCGGCGAGCCCAGGCGGCTCCAACTGGTGGAGGACACCGCCGCCGGGCTCCCCCAAGGCGTCAGGGACAACCTCCTGCGCAACATCGACACCTTCGACGTTCGCCAGCAGGACGCGGCGCTGATGCGCCTCGACTACGTGCAGGCCTGCGACCGGTGCTTCGCCGAGCGGACCCATAGGAAGGTCCCGAAGGGCTACGCCGATATCGCGAGGCTCGTCGCGGCCGAGCGCCGGCAGCGGGCCATCGAGAACGAGGGCTCCCATCCCGACGACGTGCCGCTCGAACGGGTGAGCGGCTCCTCGCTGAAGGGTTGGTACGGGCGCTGGCGCAAGGGCGGCAAGTCCATCGTGGCGCTGATCCCGCTGGACGACCTGAAGGGACGGGCGGGTTTCCGCCTCGATCCCGAGGTCGAGATGATCATCGCGGAGCGCGTGCGCGAGGACTGGCTCACCCGGAACGGACCGCCGCTGAGCCATGTCATCGTCTTCATCCAGGGCAGGATCGAGCGCGAGAACAAGACGCGCACCGTGCCCTTCGACGTGCCTGACGGAATGACGATTCGGCGCTGGGTGAAGGCGAACGTCAGCCAGTTCGACGTGATCTACCATCGCGAGGGCCCCGCGGCGGCGGAGCAGGCGTTCCGGCACGTCAAGAAGGCCCCGCAGGCGACGCGGCCGCTCGAAATCGTCGAGGTCGACCACACGCCGCTCGACGTCCTGGTCCTGGAGGGCGACGGCACGCCGGCGCGCGACCGGCGCCGCAAGGACAAGCGCACGAGGCGGGTCTGGCTCACGGTCGCGATCTGCGCCGCGACCCGCATGATCGTGGGATTCCACCTCAGTGACGAGCGTCCCTCCTGGACTTCGGTGATGCATTGCCTGCGCATGGCGGTGCTGCCGAAGGACCTGACCGGCATCCGGGTCGACACGGCGTGGCCCGTGTTCGGCGTGCCGGAGGTGGTCAAGCTCGATAACGGGACGGAATTCCACTCCCGGTCGATGAAGGCGGCCGCCGGGCAGCTGCGGTTCGAGCTCCGCTACATGCCCCGGCGCAAGCCCCACCTGAAGGGCAAGGTCGAGCGCGCCCTCGGCACCATCGCGCGCGACTTCTGCGCCTACCTTCCCGGACGGACCTTCCGCGACGTGCGCGAGCGCGGCGACTACGACAGCGTCGGGCAGGCCGCCCTGACCCTGGCCCAACTCGTCGAGTTCTTCACGATCTGGGTCGTCGACATCTACCACAACCGCAAGCATGGCGGGCTGCTCGGACGAACGCCCCTGCTGCGCTGGCAGGACCTGGCGGGCTATGGCACGCGCCTGCCGCCGTCGGCCGACGACCTCGACCCGCTCATCGCCCTGGTGGTCCCGCGGACCATCCAGCGGAACGGGATCACCTTCCTCGGCCTCACCTACCAGTCCGACGAACTGAAGGGCGTCCGTCGCAGGAAGGGCTTCCACTTCGGCGACGAATTCCTTGTCAAGGCCGAAGCGTCCGATCTCGGCCACCTCCTCGTCCTGGTGGACGAGGAGGCCGGTTGGATCAAGGTCCCCTGCGAGGACGGGTTGGCCGACGGGACGTCCCTGGCGGAGTGGCGAGACGTGGTCCGCACGGCGCGTCGGATGACGCAGGAAGGCCAGCGCGTCGCTCGCGCGACGCTCGTCCGCGCGATGGAGCTGCTGCGCGCCGAATGCCGCAAGGCCGGCGTCAAGCCGAAGCGCCTGGCGAGCGCCGACGTCGACTGGGTCCGCGACCACGCCGACGACCCGATGTTCGAGGTCGCCTGGGACGTCGCGGACGAGGGCGCCCACGAGGAAGAGCGGCTGCGGACCCGACGCCCGCGGAAGGCCGCGCCGCCGGCCGCGGCCGACGCGGCACCCGCGCCCCGGGTCGGGCAGGGTGGCCGCAAGACCGCCCCGCGCCCGGCCAGCGCCCCGCAGGAAGCCCCGCAGGACGCCGCGCCGGCGGCCCGGCCGGCCGGTCCGAGGCCCGTCGCCGCCGAGGCCGATCCGCGGAGCGTGACGGCGGATGTCGGCGCCGAGTTCGACCCCGACGATCCCGACAACTGGACTGCCGAGTGAGGGCCATCGCATGCCGCAAAGCCAGGACGGGGAGATCTTCCGCCCCGACGTCACCATCCTTCCCGGCCCCCAGGCCGCCCCGGTCCGCCGTGAGCGGTTCGCGACCCGCTTGAGCCCGCAAGACCTCGAACGGCGGGCCTGGAAGCGACGCGTCGACACCATCCACGTTAACACCGACGTCGTGATCAAGACCGTCGCGCGCTTCGACGAGATGCTCAAGGACCTCGGCGACGATGTCGAGGGACAGTGCCTCGTCATCCCGGCCGCTTCCGGGGCCGGGAAGTCGCATCTGCTCGCCCGGTTACAGCTCCGCCCGGCGCTCGTGCCGTTCCGCGACGAGTTCGGCCCCGTGCGGCCGCTGGTCTACATCAAGGCGCCGAGCCCCTGCACGCTGAAGACGCTGGGTCTCGCGCTGTACCTCGCCATGACGGAGAAGGAGCTCAGCGCCAACCTGAAGGAGCACGATATCTGGACCCGGGTGCGCCACCAGATGCACGCCCAACTCGTCTCCATCATCATGATCGACGAATTCCACCATGCCTTCCGCGGACGCACCGGTGACGAGCGGCGCACCCTGGTCGAGACGCTGAAGAACCTCGTCATCCCGGATCCGGACGACCCGCTTCGGCCGCCCGGTGCGGAGTTGCGCCCCGTCTCCCTCGTGCTCTCGGGCATGCCCTGGCTCAAGAAGGTGCTGAAGGAGGATTTCCAGCTCCTCCGGCGCTGCGTCTTCAAGCCGATCAAGCCCCTGGGTCACTCGGAAGCCTGCGTGAAGAAGGCCACGAAATTCCTGTCGCTGGTCGAGGCAAGGCTCGGCTTCCCGGCCGCGTGCGGCCTGTCGGAGCACGACATGGTTCAGCGCATGCTCAAGGCTTCGAACGGCTACACCGGTCGCATGATGCACCTCGTCAAGAAGGCGGCCTTCCGCGCCATCCAATCGGGCAAGCCGAGCATCGGGCAGGTCGACCACCTCGGCTTCGTCTTCGAGGAGATCTTCGAGCTCGGTCCGCGCAGGAACCCGTTCCTGGTGGTCGACATCTCGACCCTGCCGAAGATGAAGGAGATCGAGTTCGAGAGGCTCACGCGCCTGACGGGGACCGCCGAGGCCGGGGTCGAGACGCAAGCCGACGACGCGTAGGGGGAAACCGATGCGGCTGACCATCATCCCGCCCGTCATCGACGGGGAATCCGCCGCGGCGCACCTGCTGCGCGCCTTCGACGTCAACGGCGAGCCGTGGAGCCGCGAACGCCTCAGGACCGCGGGCCATTCCATGAGCGACATCCTGCAGGGCCGCGCCGCCGGCCCCCTCGCGGATCGGCTCGGCCGTGGCGAGGACGCGTTCCGGGGTTGGACGCCCACCGAGATCACCAAGAAAAAGGTCGTGATCGCGGACGAGGTGGTCCACCGGGACGATTGGACGACGAACGTGCGGCGGTGGTGTCCCTGCTGTTGGCAGGACGACCTTCGCAGGACGCCGTCGGGACGACACGCGCACTGGAACATCCACCGGCGCTTCTGGTGGGACGTGGCCGCCGTCGGCACCTGTCCCCTCCATCATGTCCGCCTGGAGGGGTCCTGCCCGATTTGCCGGACGGGCGTCACCTGGGAAGCCGGCTCGCTGACCCGTTGCAGGAACGGCCATTCCCTTCTCGCCTGCGACGGCGCCAGGGTCCCGCCCGCGACGACGCTGGCGGACGCCTACGTGGTCGGCCGCCTCGGCGGCATGGCCCGGACCAGCGTGCCCCTCCTCGACGGCCTGACGCTCGCCGAGGCCTGCGACGCCATGGAGCGGTTCGGCGTCGCCCTGCTCGGGGGCGCCGACGGGGCCCTCTCGAAATTTCCGGCGGAGCGCCATCCGGAGGTGTTCTCGGCCGGTCTCGCCACCGCCCGGGACTGGCCGCACGCCTTCGACGCCCTGCTCGACGGGATGGCCCGAGCCGACCATGTCGGCCTCGGCGCCTGGGGGGCCGAACAGGTCTACGGCTATCTGTATCTCTGGGCGAAGCGGCTGCCGGCGGGAGCGAGCGGGGATGCGGTTCGGGCGGCCCTCTATGCGCATCACGCCGGCCGGGGCCCGGTTCACAAGACCTCGGTGGTGATCCGGCATACCGACGTCCCGTTGGTCAGCCTCGCCGACATCGCCGCGGAATGCGGCCGAAGGCCGGAGTTCATCGCCGGCTACGTCAAGGCCCTGGGCGCCTGGCCGCAACGGACGAGGAGGGGTACGCCCATCGGCATCGCCCGCGAGACCGCCGCCCAGATCCGGGCGATCCTCGACCGCGCGCTCCGCGCGGAAAATCTGCCGGCGGCGCTCGGGCTGGCGAAGCGCCAGACGCGTATGTTGGTCGCGGCGCGGATCGTCCCGCCCGCCGAGATCCACGCGCGCGCCGGCATCAAGGCCGACGTCTTCGACCGGGATGCCGTGGCCGCCGTGCTATCCCGGATCCGTGGCTCGGCGCCGACCGTCGGGGCCATGCCCGCCGGCCTCCTTCCGCTCGCGCGAGCCAGCCAGCACGGCAAGGTCGACGGCGTGCGCGGCACCTGCGACATGATCCTGGCCGGCCAGCTTCGGGTCAGGGCGGTCCTGCGGGACGTACCCGGCCTCGCGGGCTTCCTGGTCGACCCGGAGGACATCAGGGTCGCGCGGCGTTCGCGCGAAGGTGGGGGTCTCACCCTCGAAGAGGTCGGCCGGCGGCTCACGGTCCCGACGGACAGCGTCGGCCTGATCGTCCGGGCAGGCCTCATGGCGGGGACAGCGATGCCGTGCGGGGAGATCCTCGTCAGGGACGATGCGCTCGCGGCTTACGAGGCCGAGTACGCCACCACGGGTGCGCTCGCCAGGGAGATGGGATCCGGCGCGCGGTGGGTGCGGGAAGCCTTGGATCGGGCCGGCGTCGGGCCAGCCTTCGCGATCACGGGCCGAAAGACCACGACGGTATGGCGCCGGATGGATGTCCCGACGGACCTTCGGCGCCGCATCGCCAGGACCCACGCGCCGCGACCCTAGGAGCAAGCCGGGACCGCCGTGCCGCGCGAGCGCCGTCGGCGCAAAGCCATGAGCGGGGCGATGAGGATCTGCGCGGGGCGTCGACCGAGGAAGGATGTGACGCCGTCTTGGTTCGGGGACCCCGTCGCCTTCCAGTGGACGTGAACAGATCGGATCATCGCCGCGACCGTGATCGCGGCGGCGGCCCATCGGTTCGGCTGGCGCGGCCTCGCGCTCGGATCCGTCCTCGGTGCGACCGGCGTCGCGGTGCTGGCGGCGCTGCAGGCGGCGACCTGCCGGATCGCCCGGCATCGGCTGGATCGGATCTCCGTCCTGCCGCCGCTCGGGTTCGGCCTCCAACGCGCTTATGAGGTCACTACCGGCCTGCGAGGCCGACCCGGTGCCGACGTCCACCCTCGCGGTTAGGCTTGCACCTGCCCATCGACGCCGGCGGGCGCGGTTCGCGCCTCGGGCATCGGCCCTTCTCGGTCTCGGCGGCGGTCGGGTTCATCGCGCTCTCGGGCGTCGCGGTCCTGAACGGCGTGGTGCTGCTGAACCACATCCGCGCGCTCGTGGCGTAGGGAACGGCGATTCCGGATGCCGTCCGCGAGGGCGCCCTGACCCGGCTGCGGCCGGTGGCGATGACGGCCTTGGTCGCCGCCCTGGGCTTCGTCCCGATGGCCCTGGCGACGGGCACGGGTGCGGAGGTGCAGCGGCCGCTGGCGACCGTCGTCATCGGCGGCTTGGCCAGCGCGACCGTCCTGACGCTGCTGGTCCTTCCGGCGCTTTACGTCCGGTTCGGCAAGGCCAAGGCGTCCTTCCCGTCCGCTCCACGAGGCCATGTCGTGGCGTGGACCGACACACCAACACCTTAGCCGGACGACCTCGTGAGCGGTCGGATCAGGGCGTCCGCATCGCGGCGTGACAAGGTCCCGGGCAAATCGGGACAAGCTGTGTTGAGAGCGGCGCTGTCGCGGAGCCGAAAACGGGACAAGCTTTCATGAGAGTGTGTCCTGCGCAGCCGCGCTCATGGATCGGCATCACCCAGGCTGCCCGGACCGAATGAGATGGCACCCAAGCGGCGGGACGGCGTAGCCCGATGCGTGCCGCCGTCATTCATCGCCTTTGGGAACGCCCTGTCTCTGATCGCGTGCCGCCACCGTGGCTCGACGGATCGAGGCCAGATCGGGTGCCACGAGCGGCTGTCCGCCCGGGCTTCCGACCGGCCCGGATGAAAGGTCTCCGCCCGTCGCCCCTACTCGAAAGCCCCTGGGCATCGCACGGGACAACTCGGCGGTAGAGGCTTCTGAGCCAGGCTCATTCCGGCAGGCGCCGCGCCTTCCGAGCCGCCCGTCGGGGGCAGCCGGCGCGCGGCGTCGATGTCGCCGAAGGACCGGGGTGAGGCCACCTTGCCGCGGGCCACGCCCATGGCCTCGTGGCCGGGTTCGCCGGCCGTCCTCGCCGGCGGTGGGGCCGCCGGGGCGCTCGGCTCTCAGGCTGGCCAGTTCGCCGGGCGACCCAGGAAGCCGCGGCCCGGCATGCCGCGGAGCCATGTCACGAAGGCGCTCACCCGCTCGGGCGCGAACTGGTTTCGATGGCCCTGCGTGCTGTGCACGAGATCGCGCAGTTCCTGAGGGACCAGCGGGCCCGACCCGCCCCAGTAGGCGTATTCGCGCCCGAGAAGCACCCGGTCCGTCCGACCGGTGTCGCGCACCAGGTTCGGCAGGCTGGTGACGCCCCCCGGCTCGCTATGGAAGGAATCGGCCTGGACGAAGGTGCCGTCGGCCGAGCGTCGATAGATGTTGTCGCCGTAGATCTGCATGCGGCTGCCGGACATCACGGGTCGCTTGGCGCCGAAGCGAGCGTCGTCCCAGTACCGGTCGAAGGTGAGGATCTCGTCGATCCGCATCCAGTAGACGACACGGTCCTTGATCCCGTTCGGAATCGAGCCGGTCCCGACCACGAAGTCCCCGACGCTCGCGTGCTGCCGGATCAGCGGTTTGCACGCGCTCAGCGTGCACACCCGGTGGAACGGATTGGGCGCGAACCCGAGGTCGTGGTCGATCACGTAGGAGTGGACGCGCACGCCGGCCTCAGCACTTGTTCCGCTTGGTCTGGCGCTCCGCCCGCGGCTGGGCGTCGGGCTTCAACCACTCGGGCTTCGCGTTCCTCCGCGGTAGGGCGCCCCGCAGGCTGCCCGCATCCCAGGGAACGGTATCCCCGCCGTAATCCTCGAAAGCGCGCGGCAGCGTTTCGTCCTGGGTTCCAGGAGGCCAGATCCCGATCACGCGACGACCCTGGGCGGCGGCCCGCTGCATCACGCGCCCCAGCTCCTCGTCCGCGAGGCAATCGGGAGACAGCACGATCACCCCCAAGTCCTCGTCCGGCGTCTCGGCGTGACCGGCCGGGGCCTCGTCATCGGCGGGCGCGGGCTCGTCGTCTTCCGGTGCAACGGGATCCTCGACGTGCTCGCCGTCTTCCTCCTCGTCGTCGTCCCCTTCGTCGGGCTCGACGGCGGCGACCTCCTCGTCCACGACCTCGCAGCCCGCCTCGGCCAAGAGCTTGAGCAGGGCCGTGCGTTCCTCGTCGTCGACAGGACCGAGCACGCAAACCTTCGGCATGTGCGGCTTCTCCCCGGTGCCCAGGTCCTTCCGTCGCGCATTCCGCCCGGGAGCCTGGCTCAGTAAAGCTTAGGTGGTCAGCCGCGGTCGGTATGGCAAGGGTGCGTTCGCCGCGTGTGTGGGTACAGGCAACCCTGGACTGAGCGCCGGAAAGGTCCGACGATGGCAACCTGAGGATAGGCCAACCTGGAGCGGGGAGGGGACATGGATACGGCGCCGCTTAGCCTGAACGGTTATCAAGCCGGGGCGGTCCGGACGGACCGGACGCGAGGGAAGGGCACCGGCCTCGACCTGGCCGTGCTCGGCCTTTTCGGCGAGACGGGCAGCCTGCTGAGCGAGACCAAGAAGAAGCAGCGCGACGCGCGGTCCTATCTTGGCTACGAGGCGAGCGTCGTCGAGGAGATGGGCGACGCGCTCTGGTACCTGGCGGTGATCGCCGATCACGCCGGGCTGCGCTTGGGGGATCTCGCCGGCCGGGACCTCGCCGGCGGACCCGAGCCGACCTTCGCGGACGTGCAGCCACAGCGTGCCTTGCCTTTGCACGTCCCGACCGTCGCCTTCGAGCACACCCTGCTACAGTTGGCCGGGGCCGTCGGCCGGCTGGCCGCGCTGGGGGCGCGGGGCGACCTCGCGGGAAGCCCGGACCTCCTGGAGCGTCTCTCCGCAGTGTTCGGCCTTCTCGTCGCGGCCGCGAACGAGGCCGGCGTCACCCTGGAGCAGGCCGCCATGCGCAACCTCGCGAAGGCCGAGGACCGTTGGCCGGCGACGCGCGTCGCCCCGCCGCTGTTCGACGAGGCGTTCCCGGACGAAGAGCGCCTGCCCCGCGCGTTGACCATCGACATCTTCGAGCGCACCGGCGGGAACGACAGGCGGTACGTCGTGCAGCGATGCAACGGCATCTTCATCGGCGACCGCCTGACCGACAACATCATGAAGCCGGACGATTACCGGTTCCACGACGCCTTCCACTATGCCTACGCCGCCGTCCTCGGCTGGTCGCCGGTGACGCGCGCGCTGTTCCGCCTGAAGAGGAAAAGCGAGGCCCGCGTCGACGAGGGGCAGGACGGAGCGCGCGCGATCCTGATCGAGGAGGGCGTGGCGACGTTCGTCTTCGGTGAGGCGAAGCAGCTCGGCTTCTTCGAAGGACAGCGCCCGGGCGACCTGGGCTTCGCCTTCCTGAAATCGGTGAGGCAATTCGTGCGCGGCTACGAGGTCGAGGCCTGCCCGCTCTGGCTTTGGGAAGAGGCCATTCTCGCCGGTAACGAAGCGTTTCGTTTCTTGCGGGAGAAGCGCCGCGGGCGCCTTCGGCTCGATCTGGTCGGGCGGAAGATGCTGGTCGAGGACCTGCCGACATGACACCTGGCGCCTTCATCGAGGCCCTCGCGGCGCTTCGCTTCAGCGACACCTTCAACCCCTACGCCGAGGCCTGCCCGGACCACGACGGCGTCGGTGCGCCCCAGGTCCGGCGTGAGAACCTGCGCCTCGTGCTGGAGGCGGCCCTCGCCGGAGGCGTCGACTCGATCTGGATCGCGCGCGACCTCGGGTACCGTGGCGGGCGGCGCACGGGCCTGGCGCTCACGGACGAGGCCCACCTCTCCGCCCATGCCGGCCTCTACGGTCAATTGCCGCTGGCGCGGGCAACCCGCGGCCCCGCGATGACCGAGCGCACGGCGACGGTGATCTGGCAGGTTCTCCGGGACCTGCGACGTCCGATCTTCCTCTGGAACGTCTTCCCGCTCCATCCGCACGCGTCGGGCGACCCGCTGTCCAATCGCTGCCACACCCGTCGGGAACGGCAGGCGTCCCGCCACCTCCTCGAATGGCTGGTGTCGGAATTGCGGCCCCGGGTCCTGGTCGCCATCGGGAGGGATGCCGAGGCGGCGTTGGCGGACTTGGGTATGGCGGCCGAGCGGGTCCGGCACCCCAGCTACGGAGGTCAGACCGAGTTCGTCGCTCGGATGGGCGAGTTGTACGGCCTACCCGCCAAAGCTCCGCGCGCGGTGCAACTCACGCTGCCGTAAGGAAACCGCAGCCGGATCTTCCCGACGTTGGTCTGGCGGGCCTCCAGGTCAGGCATGACGCACCAGCACGTGTTCGTATGCTGGCCCGGGATGAGACGCCTCGAACCTTCCCATCGCCCCGGCGGTCACGCGCACCTATGCCGGCGAGACTTCCAGGGTGCGACGCACCGGTGAACCCTAGGTGCGGGCAACGGGAAGCCGGATCACCTTGCTTTACCTTAGGCGTGCCTCCGGTCTATCGCCTTGGCGAAGATCCGGCGGACGAAGGGGGGCGGTTTGGACGCGGCGGTTCGTGCGCGATTGCTCGCCTCCATGGAAGCCGGGCGCCTCGTGCTCCTCTGCGGCGCCGGCCTGTCGATGGCGCCGCCGAGTTCCCTGCCGTCGGCCTGGACCGTGGCCGCCAGGTGCTACGACCGCTATGTCATGAGCATCGATCCGGCGTGCCCGCAGGAACTGCGCGGCGACCTGGAGTCCCTGGCGGAGATCTTCGCCAAGGAGGACATGCTCGGGTCGGTCTTCATCGACGCTCTCGTGCCCTGGGAGGATTTCGTCCGGCCGCCCAACGTCGGGCACGCCGCGGTGGCGGACTTCCTGATCACGCGCTTGGCCGCCGGTGTCGTGTCGGCGAATTACGACACCCTGATCGAGCGCCGCGCGCAGGAATACGGGTTCGATCTCCTCGCCTCCCTCGACGGCGACGAGGCAAAGGTCCAGGCCCGCAAGCACGCGCCCCTGCTCAAATTTCATGGCTGCTCCGTCCGCGAGCGGCGCGCCACGGTCTGGACGGCCTCACAGCTCACCGAGGACCGGGTGATCGCCGCGCGCATCGAGAAGACTAAGACGTGGATGGCCCACCACCTCCGCGAGAGCGACCTGCTCGTCGTCGGCTTCTGGTCGGATTGGTCCTATCTCAACACCGTTCTCGCCGAGGCATTGACGGGCGTCGCGCCGCTGTCGGTGACGCTGGTCGACCTGGCGCCCGAGGACGTCCTGCAGGCCAAGGCGCCCGAACTCTGGACCCTGGCCAATTCGGAGAACGTCCGGTTCACGCATGTTCAGCGTTCGGGGGCCGAAGTCCTGGACGAACTCCGGAGGGCGTTTTCCCAGGCGTACCTACGCAAGGTCCTGCACGCCGGGCGCGCCGCGTTGGAGAGCGAGCTCGGGGCGGAGTGCGAGGCGGGCTGGCTCGATCCGCCCGACCTGGGCAGCGAGGAACTCTACGACCTTCGACGGGACGCCGAGGGCGTGCCGGCCACCGCCGCGGCGACCTTGCGGAACCCGGGGCCGTCCGAGGTCCTGGGCTACGCGCACCTGTTGCTGCGGCGTGCCGGTGCCAGCCAGACCCCCGTCGGCTATGATCTCGCGGGCCGCCGGATCAGGGTCGTGAACGGTTCGGGCATGCTGCTCCAGACGGTGCAGGACCGGTTCAGGGAGACGCCGTTCGAGGTCGCCGACATCGTGGTCTGCGCCGGAGCCACCGACGTCGGCCTGCCGTTGAACGTCGTTCGGGAAGGGCGACCGGGCGACATAATCCGGCCGAGCGCCTCCGCGGCATGGCTCGACCTTCCCGCCGCCCGCAGGGAGCTCGAAGTTTGATGGACATAGCGACTCAATCCGAGGTGCTCCTCCGGTCGGCAGGCTATGAGACTTGGACCTGGCCGGGCGGCAGCGTGCCGGTCGTCTGCTTCGAGAACGCGGCGGTCGTCGGATTCCTGCACGTCTTCGCGAGCGGCGAGAGCCTGCTCGCCGATTGGCAGCAAATCCAGCAGGCCACGCTCGGCCGGCATGCGGCCTCGTTGCGCTCTGCAGGCACAAAGGCCTGGAACGTTTACGCCTTGTTCCTGGCTTGCGGCTCCGAACCGGCCCTCGCGCGGCAGATCGAGCGGATCGAGGAGGACTTCTCCATGACCCGAAAGATCGCGCGCGGCGACTTGCGCACGGTCGCCGATTTGCGAAGAACGTTGTTGCCCCTCCTGCCGGTTCTCAGCGCACCCGAGATCGGCGGGGCCGATTACCGGGCCCGTCTGCGGGCGCGGTTGAGCGACCTGCCGGACGACGCGGTGGCCGCGTTCCTGGGCGCTGCGAGCGCTTCCGAGGTGGCGCGCATCCTGGTGGATGCGCCATGAGGCTCGACTACCTCGAACTGTGCGGCTTCCGGGGCTTCCTGGAGCGCCAACGGGTGGATTTCGGCACTGGCTTCACCGTGATCTGCGGACGCAACGGCGTCGGGAAGAGCACGCTGTGCGACGCGGTCGAGTTCGCCCTCACCGGCCAAATCGACAAATACCTCGTCGACAAGGCGGCGAAGGAAAGCCTCGACGACTACGTTTGGTGGCGCGGCGAAGGCCACCCGGAGGCGCACTTCGTCACCGTGGGATTTCGCGCCGATGACGGGAGCGGCTTCGCGGTGACGCGCTCGCGCGAGACCGGCGCAGACCGGGACGCGGCACGCATCGAGGCGATGCTCTGCGTTCCGGGCGCGAAGCCCGAGCGGGCCCTCCAGCAGGTCTGCAGGACATCCATCATTCGCGACGAATGGATCGCTGCGCTCAGCCTCGACCTGACGGAAACGCAACGGTTCGAGTTCGTTCGCGGGGCCCTGGGCGCCATCGAGGGTCCGGATTACGCCGCCAAGGCTCGTGAGGCCCTGTCCTCCGCCGAGGCCGTACACAACGCCGCCGCGCAGGCCTATGAGGAGGCGCGCGCACGTCTGACCGCGGCGCTGACCGACTTGGAGCAGATCCGGGACGTCGCCCTGCAGGCCGGGGACGTCGCGGCCGTCCTTGCCACCCTGGACGAGCTTACGCCTGGGGCCGGCCCCGACCTGGGAGCTCGGGTCGCGGCAGCTCGGAAGACGCTGGCCAGGCGCCGGTCGAACCTCGGCGAGATGGGATGGGTCGCCGACGAGGCTCGCGCGGTGGCCGCATTGCGCGACACGGTCGCGCGACACGGCGACAGCGCAGGCCGGGACGCGGTGGCGGTGGCCGAAGCCGAGGTCGCGGTCCAGGAAGCCCGCCGCCAGCTGCAGGCCGCCGAGGCGCGCCTGGACCGGGAACAGGAAAGCGACGGCCTCGCCGCGTCGCTCGCGATCCTGGTCGATCACGGCAGCCGGATCGGCCTGCATGACGACCGTTGCCCGCTATGCCGCGCGCCGCAGGGCGCCCCCGAGTTCGAGACGGGGCTCGCATCCGCGCGCCAGCGCCTCGCCGCCCGGCGGTCGGCAGTGCCGGAGGCGCGAGGCGAGGTCGCGGCGGCCCGAACCCGGGTCGAGGATGCCGGCGAGATCCTGAAGCAGGCCGAGACGGTCGTCCATCGCCTCGCGTCCGCCCAAGCCGAGCTGGAAGCCCGGGAAGAGGCGCTTTCGGCCGAGCTCGTGCGACGTTCCCTGGATGGAGAGCTGGCCTACGACCCAGAGGCCCTGGAGGAGGTGGTGGAGGCCGAACGGAGTCGGTTGATCGACCTGGAACGGAGCATCCTCACCTTGGAAGCTTCGCAGGCGGTGGAACGCGTAACGGAGCTCGAAGCGCGCCTCGAAGCGCTTCGGGCAGAGGCCGACGACGCGAGCGACCGGCTCGCGCGCGCCCACGCTGCGGTGACGACCGCCCGGACGCTGGACCGTACGGTCCGCAGGACGAATGCCGAGATCATCGACGAGCGCCTGGCGGTTATCAGCCCGCTGCTGAACGAGCTGTACCAGCGGCTTCGCCCGCATTCCGAGTGGCGGACCATCGATTACGGCATACGCGGCGACGTCAGGCGTTTCCTGAGCCTGCGGGTCGGCAACGGCTTGAACCCGCAATTCGTGTTCAGCAGCGGGCAGAGGCGTGCGGCCGGGCTGGCCTTCCTCCTCTCCGTTCACCTGTCCCGGCCGTGGTGCAATTGGCGGACGCTCATGCTCGACGACCCGGTCCAGCACATCGATGATTTCCGGGCCTTGCACTTGGTCGAGGTCCTGTCGGCCCTGCAGCGGTCGGGCCGGCAGATCGTCTGTGCCGTCGAGGATCCGTCGTTGGCGGAATTGCTGTGCCGGCGCCTCATGAGCGAGCCCACGGCGCTCGGTCGCCGCCACGACCTGGATCTTGTTCCCGGCGGGGGTGCCTCGGTCACTCGCTCGACGGACATCGCACCAGCCATGGTCGGCGTGCTCAGGAGGGCAAGGGACCTGAGCGCGGCGAGCTGAAACGGCCTTGATTACCGACGGCGTCGGGACTGTGCTCGCCCCGGACCGGTGCTTCGACCCGCGGTCCCCGATTTCGTGACCTCGACGAGGGAAGAGGGCAGGGAGCTCGACGACCGCCTCGCAAACGCTCCCCGCTCTCCGCAGACCCCGTCCGACGTGGGTGGCGCCCTGCCCGTCGAAAGCGGAGAGCATTCCTGCGCGCGGCAATTCCGGGGAGTGGATGCCCGATCAGGCCGCGAAATCGAAAAGGTTTCGTCCCGGCCAGCGGTCCTGGCTCAAGCCCGACACGGGGATCATCATGTCCGCAGAGGGGCGCGCGGTCACGGGCGCCCCTCTGCGGAGGCCATCGGGTTCAAGCACATCCCGGGCGTGAGGACAGGATTCCCTGACAATCGGGACAAGCTCTCTTGAGTGCATACCATTGGCAGGGCCGCAAATCGGGACACGCTTTCCTGATAGTCTGCCTCGGCTGTCCTAGCCGTCCGGCTCGCCTCGTCCCGAGGCGGCTTCCTCGTGCGTGCCGGGCCGCCGTCCAGATCATCGTGGAGCGGCCGATCCGACCACGTGAGGACCGCAGCGACTGTATCGGCGAAGCCAGCCGAGCCGACCGCCAGGACGCCTTCGCGGGCCTGACCGATCTGGGCGCTCGACCGGATGCCCACCCCGGCGTTGGGGGCCGGTGGTATCCTCGCGGCCATTCCGAAAAGAAAGTACGGAAACCCGAAGGGCATGGCCCGGTCCGCAGATCACACTAAGGGTGCGGTCTGGACCCATCGGCCCTATGATCGAGCCGGCATCGGGTTTGATGCCGGCCTCTGTTTCCAAGGGTTGGACCAGGCATCCGCGCCTGGGCATGTCGGGTCTAGGGAGCAGGCGGACCACGTTCCCTACAAATCGAGATAAACTTAAATGAGGCCGCCCCTCGGGGAGTAACAGAAATCAAGACAAATTCTCATGTTAGCTTGCGCCAAGGCGGGTTGTCGGATCTACTGCGGGCTGTGCTGCGCAGACTCGTTTCCGGAACCAGGCTGTAGTACAGCCGCCTCAATCCGAAAAACTGTGCCGGCGTGACGGTGAGACGAGGGCAATCTGTTATCCTCCGAGCCATTGAGGAAGCCGCAGTCGGTCGAGAACGCGGAAACGCGAGGCTGAGCGGACGTGAGGGGCCGTTCGCGAACAAGGTCAAACTTCTCTGTAAGCATGGATCTGTAAGGACAGAGTTCCGTGTGCTTTGGGCCAAGCTCATTTGAGAGCACTCCCTGTGGGGATCCCTCAAATCAGGACAAGCTTTGCCGAGAAATGACACGGCCGGCGGCTGGCCGCCGGCCCCAGCCCTGACGGCACGGCCGCTCGGCGCGCGACTGCGTGACCGCCGCGTTCGCCGTCGTCACGGCGTGCTCCCCCTGCTAGGCAGGTCCGGACGATGCTCCGGAGGAATCATGGACGCGCGACCGCCCCGCCTCACGAGCCTCGCCCACGGGGGCGGCTGCGGCTGCAAGCTCGACCCGGCGATCCTGCGGGGCCTCCTCGCGAACCAGCCCGCGGCCGGCCCCTTCGAGCGTCTCCTCGTCGGCAACGAGACCGCCGACGACGCGGCCGTCTGGGCCCTCGACGACGGCACCTGCCTGATCGCCACCACGGACTTCTTCACGCCGATGGTCGACGACCCGCGCGATTTCGGGCGCATCGCCGCCACGAACGCGATCTCGGACGTCTACGCCATGGGCGGCCGGCCGATCCTGGCGCTCGCCATCCTCGGCATGCCGGTCGGCAAGATCGCGCCGGAGACGGTGGCCGAGATCCTCGCGGGCGGGGCGGGCCTGTGCGCCGAGGCCGGGATCCCGATCGCGGGAGGGCACTCGATCGACGCGCCGGAGCCGATCTACGGCCTCGCCGTGATCGGGCTCGCCCGGCGCGAGCAGGTCCGGCGCAACAGCGGCGCCGTCACCGGTGACGCCCTCGTCCTGACCAAGGGCATCGGCGTCGGCATCTACTCGGCGGCGATCCGGCGGGATGGCCTGCCCGAGGGCGGATATGCCGAGTTCCTGGCCACCACCACGCTCCTCAACAGGATCGGCACGGATCTCGCGGCCGACCCGGACGTCCACGCCATGACCGACGTCACCGGCTTCGGCCTCATCGGTCACGGGCTGGAACTCGCCCGCGGAGCGAGCCTCAAAGTCGTGATCGAGGCCGGGGCGGCGCCCCTGCTCGTCCATGCCGAGAGGCTGGCGCGGGAGGGCCTCGTCACCGGCGCGTCGCACCGCAACTGGGCCGCCTTCGGGGCGGAAGTCGCGCTGCCCGAGGGGCTTCCGGACTGGCGGCGCCACCTCCTCACGGATCCGCAGACCTCGGGTGGGCTCCTCGTCTCCTGCGCGCCGGGGAGCGCCGCGTCGATCCGCGACCGGATCCGGGCGGCGGGCTACCCTGCGGCGGCGATCGTCGGCCGGGTCGAGGCCGGGCCTGCCGGGCTGCGGGTCGAGGCGTAGCGGCATCGTGCCAAAGGCGGGGCTTGCGCAGACCGCCCCGTTTCGCAGGGGCCTGCGGATGTGACAGGATCCGCCCGCCTTCCCCGGAGCTGATTCCGTGCGCCGCCTCCAGATCCTGTGCCTCGTCCTCGTCTGCGCCTCGCCGGCCCGGGCGGCCTTCCCCTGCGAGGAGCTCTGGGGCGAGCGCAACGCCGTCTACGCGGAGGCCGGCTACTGCTTCCGGACGCCGCGGGGCATCGCCGCCTTCGGCAATGCGCAATGCCGCTACGACGACATCCGCGACGTGCCGCTCTCGGCCCGCGACCGGGCGAAGGTGGCCGACATCGTGCGCGAGGAGCGGCGCAACGGCTGCCGGGAGTGAGCCTCAGGGCGGGGCGAGGACGGCCATCGCGGCGAGGAAGCCGTCCTCGTCCTCCAGCGTTCGCAGGTCGAGGCGCAGCGCGCCCTCGCTGACGCGCCCGATCACCGGCGTCGGCAGCCCGCGCAACGTGGCGGCGAGCCCCTTCAGCCACGCACCGGCCTTCCGCTCGCCCGGTGGCGGGCGCAGCACGAGGCAGGCGCTCGGCAACGTCTCGACCGGCAGCGCGCCGGAGCCGATCTGGCTCAGGCAGGGCTCGACCGTGACCGCCGCGCGGTCGCGGAGACGGTCGGAGACGGGTCCTGAGAGCCGCTCGGCCTGCGCCCGGATGTCGGCCGCCTCTCGGGTGAGGAGGCGCAGGGTCGGCAGGCGCTCGCGCAGGCGCTCCGGATGGAGGTAGAGCCGCAGCGTCGCCTCCAGGGCGGCGTAGGTCATCTTGTCGACCCGCAGCGCCCGCTTCAGCGGATTCCGGCGGATGCGGGCGAGGAGGTCCCGGCGCCCCGCGATCAGCCCGCACTGGACGGCGCCGAGGAGCTTGTCGCCGGAGAAGGTGACGCAGCCGGCATGCCGGAGGGCCGCCTGCACGGTGGGTTCCGGCGGCAATCCGTAGGCCGCGAGATCGACGAGGTTGCCGCTGCCGAGGTCGATCGCGAAGGGCACGCCCCGCTCGCCGCAGAGGCGGCCGAGCTCGGGCTCGGAGGCCTCCGCCGTGAAGCCCCGGATCGCGTAGTTGCTCGGATGGACCTTCAGGACGAGGCCGGTGCGTGGGCCGATGGCCTCGTCGTAATCGCTCAGATGCGTGCGGTTCGTGGTGCCGACCTCGCGCAGGCGGCAGCCGGCGCGGGCCATCACGTCGGGCACCCGGAAGGACCCGCCGATCTCGACGAGTTCGCCGCGGGAGACGATGACCTCCCGGCGCATCGCGAGGGCGTTGAGGACGAGGAGCACGGCCGCGGCGTTGTTGTTGACGACGATCGCCGCCTCGGCCCCGGTCAGGCGGCAGACCAGGGCCTCGACATGGCTGTCGCGCTCGCCCCGCTCGCCGCGGTCGAGGTCGAATTCGAGGTTGGCGGCCTGCGTCATGACCGCGGCGACCGCCTGCGCGGCTTCCGGCGGCAGCAACGCCCGGCCGAGATTGGTGTGGAGCACCGTGCCGGTGAGGTTGAAGACCGGGCGCAGCGAGGGCCGGGCCTCCTCGGCGAGGCGCGTCGCCGCCGCGTCGAGGAGCGCGGCCTCGTCGCCGAGGGGGAGGCGGCCCTGGCGGACGGCGTCGAGGACGGCGCGGACCGCGTCCGCGACGGCGCTGCGGCCGTGGGCGGCGATCGGACCGGCGGCGGATTCATGCGCGAGCAGGCGCTCGACGGAAGGGGGGCGCCGGGTGCCGGCCGGGTTCGGGGACATGCGGGAGAGGGCCGTTTTCGGGGCGTAGGGGGACGCGCGACGATGATCGCGTGCGATCATAACTCGGACATCGCGACGTAGATCGCGATCATCGGCGCGGATCGCCGGCGGCGAGGGCTTGCCAGGGCCCGCCATCTCTCCTCAAATGGCACCCGCGCCGCAATGCGACACGGCCGGCACCTCCGCGCGAGGCCGGGCAGGAGGGGAGCCGCCGTGCAGGTGATCCTGATCACGACGCAGAAGGGCGGGGCGGGCAAGAGCACGCTCGCCGCGCATTTCGGGGCGCTCGCCGCCCGCGACGGCCGCACCCTCCTCGTCGATGCCGACCCGCAGGGCTCGCTCTCCTTCTGGCACCGCCAGCGCGCCGCCGAGGCGCCGCAGCTCGTCCAGGCGGACGCGGCCGCGGTCCCGGACACGCTGGAGCGGGCGAAGGCCGAGCGGGCGGAGTGGGTCGTCATCGACAGCCCGCCGCACAACGCGCCCCTGATCTCCTCGCTGATGAGCCGGGCGAGCCTGACGCTGATCCCCGTCCGGCCCGGCCCGTTCGACCTCGACGCCGTCGGCGCGACGCTCGCCATGGCCCGCAGCCTCGGGGCGCGGATCGCCTGCCTGATCAACGCCGCGCCCCCGATGACGCGGCTCGGCCGGCCGACCAGCATCGTCGCCGAGACCCGCACGGTGCTGACCGATCTCGGCGCCCCGGTCCTGCCCGGGCAGGTCTCGCAGCGGGCGAGCCTGTCGCATGCGCTGATCAGCGGCCAGTCGGTCGGCGAGTACGATCCCGGCAGCCGCGCGGCCGAGGAGGTCGGCGCGATGTGGTCGACGGTGGTCGACCTCGTCCGGCCCGCCAAGGCTCGCAGAACCCGAAGGTAGATGGCCCATGGCCCGAAGAAGCCGCCCCTCCCTCACCAGCCTGACGCCGCGCCCGCAGGAACCGCGCCCCGAGGCGCGCCCTCATGAGTCGCGGCCGCAAGAGGCCGATCCGCGGCCGCAAGTGGCCGATCCGCGGCCGCTGCCGCTCTCGACGACGCCGCCGCGGCCCGAACCGGCGCGCGGCGCCTCCGGGGGCCCGAGGCTGATGCAACTCTGGGTGAACGCACCGGGCTTCGCCGAGCTCAGCCGGCTCGCGGAGGAGCGGGGCGTCCCGGTCGAGGCCCTGGGCGTCGAGGCGCTGAACGACCTCCTGATCAAGCACCGCCGCCCGCCCGTGGTGGAGGGGAAGACGGCGCGGCCGGGCGCGGGCGCCGCGCCGGCGGCCTTCGCCCTGGCGCCGTTCCCGGTCTGGCCCGCCACCCCGGCGACGTGGTGGTACGAGACCTTCACCGCGCCGATGCTGGCCGCCTGGACAGGCCGCAAGCCGAAATGAGGCCGGCTCAGCGCCGGCCGCCCACCTCGTCGAGATGGACGAGGAGGTCGGCCGGGTCCTCGTAGACCCGCACCGCGCCCGAGCGCTCCAACTCGTCCGTGCCGTAGCCGCCGGACAGGAGGCCGACGCCGAGCCCTTTGCAGCGGCGGGCCGCCAGCATGTCCCAGATGCTGTCGCCGACGATCACCGAATGGTCGATGCGCACGCCGAGCCGCTCGGCCGCCGCCAGGAACAGGTCCGGATCGGGTTTCGCATATTTCACCCTATCCCGTGTCACCACCGGCACCGCGCCCGGGTCGATCCCGAGGGCGTCGAGG
This sequence comes from Methylobacterium segetis, assembly GCF_004348265.1. Classification (GTDB taxonomy): domain Bacteria; phylum Pseudomonadota; class Alphaproteobacteria; order Rhizobiales; family Beijerinckiaceae; genus Methylobacterium; species Methylobacterium segetis. The sequence continues at coordinate 6,109 of NZ_SMNT01000026.1, read as the reverse complement.
TTGGCCTTGGCCGTCTCCATCCGGCCGCTCGTGGCGATGGCCCAGGGGATGCCCGCCTCGGTGAGGGCGGCGAGCAGCGCCTGCGCGCCCGGCAGCGGCACGATCTGGCCCGAGAGCCCGGCATAGGCCTCGGCGTGGAGGCGGCGCAGCCGGTCGACGCGCTCGGGGCTGATCTCGAGATCCGTCTCGCGCAGGAGCTGGTTGGTGAACAGGCCGCCGCTCATGCCGATCTTGCGGTGGATGCGCCAGACGGACAGGGCGATGCCCTCCGCGTCGAGCGCCTGCTTCCAGGCCAGCACGTGCTGGTACACGCTGTCGACGAGGGTCCCGTCGAGGTCGAACAGGAAGTTGGTCTCGATCCGCATCGGCGCCTCCGGGCTGCCCCCGAGGGAAGATCGGGCCGGAGGCCGACGGGAAAAGGGCCTCGCGCGGACGTGAAGTGCCTGAGACGAGGGAGCGGAGGCGTGCGATGCAGGAAAGGGACGGAACGGACGGAGCGCTGCACGCGCCCGCAACCCTGCGCAACCGCGAGCCGATCCTCGCGGTGCTGGCCCGGATCCTCCCCGCGACCGGGCTCGTGCTGGAAGTGGCGAGCGGCTCGGGCGAGCACGCGGTGCATTTCGCCCGCTTCCTGCCGCACCTCACGATCCAGCCGAGCGATCCGAGCGGGGAGGCGCTCGCCAGCATCGCGGCGCACCGGCGCCTTGCCGGGCTCGCCAACCTGCGCGCGCCCGTGCCCCTCGACGCCGCGAGCGCGGACTGGCCGCTGGCGCGGGCCGACGCGATCCTGGCGATCAACATGATCCACATCGCGCCCTTTTCCGCGGCGGAAGGTCTGATGGCGGGGGCGGAGCGGCTGCTGCCGCCGGGCGCCCCCCTCGTCCTCTACGGCCCCTTCCTGGAGGCGGATATCGAGACGGCCGAGAGCAACCGTGCCTTCGACGCGGACCTGCGCCGCCGCGACCCGGCCTGGGGCCTGCGCGACCGCAATGCGGTGACGGATCTCGCCCGGCAGCACGGCCTGACCCTGGCGGAGCGCGTCGCGATGCCCGCGAACAACCTCACCCTCGTGTTCCGGCGCGCGGGCTGAGGTTCGGGAGACGAGGACGAGCCCAAGAACGCCGCCGCAGCCACGCCCACCTTGCGGGGCAGGCTGCGCTTCCGGTCTCCGACGATCCGGGGCCAGCCCGCGCGGGGGGGATGCCGAGAGGATGCGATGAGGCGGACCCTCGACGCCTACCGGGCGGAGCTGTCCCGGGCCGGCAGACCACGCCTGGACGGCCTCTACCTCGTCGGCTCGGTGGCGCTCGGCGCCTATCAGGCTGGCCACAGCGACATCGACGTCCTGGCCGTTCTCGCCGAGCCGCCCGACGAAGCTGCGATCGCGGGGCTCGCATCTCTCCACCGTGCGATGGCGGAGCGGGGGAAACCCGATCTCGACGCCGTCTACGCCACGCTCGATCGCCTCCGCAGGCCGGAGCAGGACGCGCTGCCGACGCCCTTCGCGGTCGACGGCATCCTCCACACCGATCGGCGCTGCAACGGCCTCAACGCGGTGCTGCGGCAATGCCTCGTCGAGCACGGCCTCGTCCTGTTCGGGACACCGGTCGCGGCGCTCGGCATCGCGGCCGACCGCGATGCGACCGAGCGCTACGTCCGCGACAATCTCGGCACCTACTGGCGGCCCTGGATCGAAGCGGCGGCGGGCACCATCGCCGCGCGGCGGCCGGACGGGGATGTCGACGCGGCGGCCCTGTCCACCGGCGCCCTCGGCGTGGCCCGCATCGCGGCGACGATCGAGACCGGCGCGATCGTCTCGAAGAGCGCGGCCGGCCGTTGGGCGCTCGAGCGCTTCCCCGGCTGGGACGACGTGCTCGCACTGGCGCTCGCCCAGCGCGAGGGCCGCGTCGCGCGCGCCGGCCTCGACGGGGGCGAGCGGGTGCTCGCCTTCATGCGCCTCGTCGTGGACCGCTACGCCGCCCGACTCCGCACCCCGGATGGCCGGCTCCCGCCGCGGGGACGGCGCAGCCGGCGCCAGCCGAGCACCACGCCGGTGAGGGCGACGACGAGGCCGAGCCCGTTCAGCAGCCCTTGCACGAGGTCCCAGGCCGGCCGGTGGCCGATCAGGAGAGGAAAGTCGAGGCGGTGGAGCCCCGCGAACAGCCAGCGGTGGACGCGCCCGCTCCGGTCGAGTCGGTCGAGAAGTTCGCCCGTCCCCGCATCGACGTGGAACCAGGTCGCGGCGGCGTCGTCGAAGACGAGGCGGAGCACGGGCAGGGGCTTCGTGTCGTGGTGGGCGTACCAGTAGGCGTCGTAGGCCGCGAGCCGCTCGACGCGGGCGAGGCTCGCGCCCGGCATCAGGCCCGGCGCGGCCGCGCGGATCGCCGCCTCCTCGACCGGCGGGCTGACGCGGCTGCCGCCCGACGCGTCGAGGGCGAGGAGATGGCTGCCGCCGCCGAGGCCGAGCAAACGCAGGGCCACGGTGTCCGGCCGGGCGGCCTCCCGGATCCCGGCAAGGCCCGGCAGCGGCGCCGCCCCGGCATAGGCCGCCCGCATCTGCGGGTCCGGCGCGGGTCCGGAGAACCAGCGGTTCGGGTTCATCGAGAGCCAGCCGCTGACGACGAAGGTGAGGATCCCCAGGCCCCCCACGATCCCGAACAGGTGGTGCAGGCGGCCGATGCCCCGGTAGGGCGTGGCGGCGCCCGAGGGGTAGCGCCGCCGCGGGCGCAGGCGCCAGATGCCGAGGACGAGCCCGCTCGCGGCGCCGGCAATCCCGATGCCCGAGACCCAGAGCACCACGTCGCGCCACAGGTCGGGGCGGGCGCGCAGCGGCGTCGGGTAGAGCCAGTGCGGCACCGCCCCGAGCCAGTTCCAGAAGCGTTCGCGCGCCCGCGTGTCGAGCACGACGGCGCCGGTGACGGAGGAGACGTAGAGCTCGGTGCCCGCAGCGTCGCCGAGTTCGACCACGTGGAAGGGGCGCAGGGCGTCGTAGCGGCCCGCCACCGTCCACTGGTCGCGCGCGAGGCTGCGCAGGCGAGCCTCGGGGCCGGCTCGGACCAGGGCGAGAGCCGCCCCGGCCGCGACAGGGGGCAGGACCTCGCCGCTGACCGCCGAGACCGCGAGCGGCCGCCCCTCCGCCGTCACGATCCGGTAGACCGGCTCGTCGCCCCGCATCTCCAGGTCGAGGGAGCGGGGCCGGGCCGAGAGCCCCGCGGCCGCCAGCGCGCGCGCCGGCTCGACGCCGAGGCGGTCGAGGGCGAGCGGCCGCAGGCCCGCCAGCCGCTCGGCCTCCGTCAGGCCCGGGAACGGCACGTAGAGCAGGACGAGGCCGGACAGCAGCCAGACCGCGAAGAACAGGCCCGTGCCGATGCCGAGCCAGCGGTGGCCGAGGACGAGCCATCGCTTGACGCGCTTCAAACCCCGCATCGCGTCAGAAGCTCACCGCGTAGGCGACCTCGAAGGAGCGCGGGCGCCCGAGGAGCCAGTTGGTGCCGATGCCGTCGACCGCGTTGCCGCTCACCGCGTAGACCTTGTCGAACAGGTTGTAGACCCGCAGGGAGAGCCGCGAGGCCGGCGTGACCTGATGGTCGAGGCCGAGATTGACCAGCGCGTAATCCGGCCGCCGGGCGGTGTTGCCGAAATCGGAGACCGTATCGCCCACATATTGCACGCCGACCCGCGCCTCCCAGGACGGGGCGAAGGCGTAGTTGAGCCAGAAATTGGCGACGCGCTCGGGCACGTCGACCGGCTGGCGCCCGGCATAGGAGATGACGGCGCCGTTCACCGTCTGGCTGAACGCGTCGTACTGCGCGTGGAGGAGGGCGAGGTTCGCGTCGACCCGCCAGAGGGGCGTGATCTGGAGCGAGACGGCCGCCTCGAACCCTTGGGAGGATTGCTGGCCGACCTGCGTGCTGACGCCCGGCTGTCCCGGCACGGCCGAGATCAGGTTGTCCTTGACGATGCGGTAGCCCGCGAGCGTCCACTCGCCGAGCCCGCCCCAGAACAGGCCCTTGGCCCCGACCTCGACCTGCCGACCCGTGGAGAGCTCGAAATTCGCGAGGCTCTGCGACAGGCTGATCAGGCTGCCGACCGGGTCGGTCGCCGTGGCGTATTGCGCGTAGAGGGCGGTGTCGGGGGTCGGGTTGTAGACGGCGCCGAAGCGGTAGCTGACGGAGCGGAAGTCCCGGTCGAAGGACGTGCCGGCGCGCAGGTCGTCCCGGTGCAGGCTCGGCGCGTCGTAGCGCACGCCCGCCAAGAGCGAGAGCCGGTCCGACAGGATCAGCCGGTCCTCGGCGAAGACCGAGGCTTGGCTCGTGCGGGTCGCGTAGGCGGGCCGCGTGCCCGCGAGGTTGATGAACAGGCCCGGATCGTAGCCCGTCGGCGGCACGCTCGACTCGCCGCCATAGGGCGCGTTGTTCGTGTGGCGGAAGCGGATCGCGTTGACGTCGAAACCCGCCAGGAACTCGTTGCGGAAGCCGAAGACCTCGCCCCGGACGGCGGCGTCGAATCGGTTCCCGACCTGTTCCTGCTGGTGGTAGATCTCGATGTAGTCCGAGCGGTCGATCAGGCCGGTGCCCCGGTTGAAGGCATATTGCTCGACGTCCCGCCAGTGGCGCCGGCTCTGCAGCCGGTAGGCGGTGTTGCGGATCGTGACGTCGGCGCTCGGGCGCCACTCCGCCCGCGCCTGGGTCCAGTTGTCCTGCCAGAGGATCTTGGAATCCCGGATGTTGTAGTTGTTGAAGCGTAAGGATTCGAGGATACGGCCCTCGACGAGCGGCGTGCCCCAGTAGCGGGCCGGCTCCTGGAAGCCGTAATCGTGGCTGACGGTGAGGTCGAGATCGGGCGTCGCCCGCCACGTGAGCGCGCCGGAGACCGCGAGATTGCGGAGATCGCCGTCCGGCGTGATCCAGCCGCCCGCGCGGTTGCCGCTGACGTTCAGCCGGTAGGCCATCGACTCGCCGATCGGCCCGCCCGAATCGACGGCGAGCCGCGCCACCCCGTCCGTGCCGAGGCCCAGCCGCGCCTCGTTCAGGGGCACGAAGACCGGCTTCTTCGACACCACGTTGACGATCCCGCCGATGGCGCCGTCCCCGTAGAGCACCGAGGCCGGGCCGCGCAGCACCTCGATGCGCTCCACGTTCCAGGTGTCGAAGGGGAAGTTGACGGTGCCGGCGCCGACGAAGAGGCGGGTGCCGTCGTAGAGCTGCTGGATCGAGTTCGGGCCGGCGAAGCCCCGGGCCGTGAAGGCGCCGTTGCCGTTGCCGGGCGAGGCGATCGTGGTGATGCCGGTGGCGTTCTGGGTCACCGCCTCGACCACCGTATTCTGGCCGCGCAGGCGCGCCGTCTCGCCCGCGATCACGTCGAGGCTCGCGGGCGTCTCCAGCGGCGTCAGGCCCAGGCGGCTCGCCGAGCGGCTCGGCGCCCGCAGGGCGAGGCCGGCGGGCGCGCCGGAGCCCGCCACCGAGAGCGTGTCCAGGGTGACGGTCTCCTGCGCCTCGGCGCCCTCGGGGCAGCCGGCGAGGCCGGCGGCGGCGAGGAGGAGCCGGCGCGCGAGGCGGGCGCGAGTCCGGCCGGGCGGCCGGGTGGTGAGGGAAAGGGGAGGGGACGGCATGGTCGTGTCGGGTCCGAGGGTCGAGGCACGACCGGATGCCGGGCCGCTCCCCGCCATTGATGCAATGTCATAACATTACAATCAATGCGCCGGCGGATCGGGAGGCGGGAGGCCCGGAGCCGGCGGCCGCGCAATGCGGCGGCCTGGATCTGGGCCGCCGGCTCGACGCCTTCGGCAGATGCGGACGGGGGCGGGGCAGACACGCGGGCGCGCTCGGTGTGGCACGTCACCGCGAACGAGGCCTCGGCCGCCGTCTCCGCACGGGATGGACGGCGCTTCGACACCCGTCAGGACACCCCGCCCGACGCGTTTCGCGTGTGACCACGGCTGACGGCAGGTCTCCTGGCTCACGGGTCGCCGCCCTCGCACCGTCTTCCCGGGCACGACCCAGTGACATGGTGGTGAAGGGCTCGCCGCTGACAGTTGCGGGGGCAGCCGCGGCCTCGGAGCAGGCTCCTCACCGCGTTCCCTTTTGATCCCCGAGGGGAACCGTCAGCA
>NZ_SMNT01000025.1 GCF_004348265.1 Methylobacterium segetis | reverse complement strand
CGCTCGGATCGGAGTTCTCGACCTCGGAGGCCAGCCGCAGCAGGGTCCGGCGCAGCCAGGCATGGGCCGGGTCGGCGTCGTAGGAGGCGTGCCAGAGCATCGCGATCGCCACGTCGTCGAGCGCCACCGGCGCCGGGCTGACGCTGAGGCCCAGGGTCCCGGCGAAGAAATGCGCCACCCGCGCGTGCATCGTGGCGATGACCGGCGCGTCGCGCACGAGGAAGGGGACGGCGACGAAGCTCGGCGTCGTCACGGCGATCGTCCGGCTGAGGCCGATCCTGGCCAGCGCGTCGTCGACCACCCCGTGCGCGGTCCCGCGCAGGCTCGTCAGGATGTGCGGGAAGCGCACGTAATCCTGAAGCGAGATCGGCGCCTCGAGCCCGACGCGGGCCGGGTTGAACAGGCAGACGTAGCGGTCCCGGTGCAGGAGCCGCATCTTGTGGTGCGCCTGCCCCTCCGTGAACAGGCCGATGCCGAGATCGACCTGATCCGCGTCGAGCTCGGCGAGGATGCGGGCGCGGTCGATCGTGCGCAGCAGGAGCCGCACCCCCGGCGCCTCGGCCCGCAGATGCGCGAGCAGGCGGGGGCCGAGCAGGACCTCGACGCTGTCCGGCAGGCTGATCGTGAAGACGCGCTCGACGGTGGCGGGGTCGAAGCTGTCGTCGCGGCGGACCAGCGCCTGGATCTGGCGGAGCGCCGTGCGCACGGGCTCGGCCAGCGCCATCGCCCGCGGCGTCGGGCGCATGCCCTCGGGCGCGCGGGTGAGAAGCTCGTCGTCGAACAGCGCGCGAAGCCGCCCGAGCGCGCTGCTCATGGCCGATTGCCCGAGCCCGATCCGGGCCGCGGCGCGGGTGACGCTGCGCTCGGCGAGGAGGGCGTCGAGGGCCACGAGGAGGTTGAGATCGACGCTGGCGAGATCGACGTGATCAATAGTCATTACCGATCCAATCGGTTTGATCCATGCTGCAGTGCAAAGCATATTCGCCTCACAGGCAAGGGCGATGGACACCTTGCACAGCAGAAAGACACGCAGACCATGACCATCCAGACCATGATTCTCGCCGCCGCCGCCCTCCTCGCTGCCGGCACGGCGAATGCCGAGGGCCTGAAGCCCGCCCGGGCGCAGAGCGTCGATCTCGGCACGCTCGCGGGCGTCGCCTACTACACGCCGGAATCCGAGGGCTACCGGGTCGTCGTCACCCTGGCGCCCCGCGCGGCGGCTCCGGCCGTCCGTTTCGAGACGGTGCTCGCCGAGGGCCAGCGGGTGACGCTCTCGGCGCCCCGCGGCCTTGGCCAGGCGGCGGACGCCGTCGAGATCGCCCGCAAGGGCGAGGCCGTCACGGTGGTGCCCGCCCGGGCTCGCGCGGCGGTGCGGGAGGCCGCCGCGCTGAACTAGGAAGGACAGGGGGCTGGCCGCGAGGCCGGCCCCTTCGTCGTCCCCCTCACCCGCCGATGAACAGGCCCGCGATGGCCGCGCTGGTCAGGTTCGAGAGCGTGCCGCCGAGGATGGCACGCAGGCCGTAGCTCGCGACCTCGGCCCGGCGTTCGGGCACGAGGCTGGAGAAGCTCGCGAGCTGGATCGCGATCGAGGCGAGGTTGGCGAAGCCGCAGAGCGCGAAGCACAGGATCGCGGTCGTGCGCGGGCCGAGGCTGCCGGATCTCAGGACATCCGAGAGGTTCGCGTAGGCCAGGAACTCGTTGAAGGCGATCTTCTGCCCGAGCGCGCCGCCGACGAGCGCCGCCTGCTCCCACGGCACGCCGAGGAGCCAGGCCAGAGGGGCGAACCCGTAGCCGAAGATCGTCTCGATCGAGGCGGACGGATAGCCGGCGAGCCCGCACGCATAGCCGACGATGCCGTTGGCGAGCGCGATCAGCCCGACGAAGGCGATCAGCATGGCGCCGACCGCGACCGCGACCGCGAGCCCCTTCTGGGTGCCGTCGGCGGCCGCCTCGATGACGTTGGCCGCCCGGCGCTCGCCGAACTCGACCCGCGTCGTGACGATCCGGGTCGGCTCGACAGCCGGGACCAGGATCTTGGCGTAGAGGAGCCCGCCCGGGATCGCCATGAAGGAGGCCGCCAGCAGGTAGGTCATCGGCACGCCGAGAGCGGCGTAGCCCGCGAGGATCGAGCCCGCCGTCGAGGCCGCCCCGCTCGTCATCACGGCGAAGAGCTCCGATCCCGTCAGCAGCGGCAGGAAGGGCCGCAGGGCCACCGCGATCTCGCTCTGGCCGATGAAGATCGTGATGACGGCCGAGAAGGACTCGATCGGCCCGGTGCCGAGGAGCCGACGCAGCCCCGCGCCGAGGAAGCGGGCCAGCGCCTGCATCAGGCCGAGATGGTAGAGCACGCCGATCAGCGCCGAGACGTAGAGGATCTGCGGCAGGACCCGGAAGGCGATGACGAAGCCGCCGCCGCCGAACAGCTCGAACATCTTCGGATCGACGAGGCCGCCGAACAGGAAGGCCGCACCGCGGTCCCCGTAGGCGAGGACCTGGCTGACGAGATCGGCCACCGCGCCGAGGGCCGCGCGGCCGGCCGGCACGAACAGGATGAGGGCGCCGAGGCCGACCTGCAGCCCGAGGCCGGCTAGCACGGTGCGCGGCCGGATCGCCCGCCGGTTCGTCGAGGCCAGCACCGCGACCGCGACGAGCAGCGCGATGCTCACGCCCGCGTGGACAACGCGCTCGATCATTCATCCCCCGCACTCTCGGCACCCGAGCGCCACACATGCGCGATCTGGGCCAAGAGCGCCACGGGCGAACGCCCTGGACCCTGCCGGCCGGTCCGCTAGGTTCCGCCCCCGGGCGGGGGCGCCGGAGAAGAGATTTGGCACAGGCCTTCGCGCTGCGCGGAGCGGTCGGGCTCGTCACGGGCGCGGCGAGCGGGATCGGGGCGGCGCTCTCGGTCGCGCTCGCGCGCCGGGGCTGCGACCTCGCCCTGGTCGACCGGGATGCCGAGGGGCTGAGGGCGACGGAGGAAGCCGTCGCCGCCTCGGGCGCCCGCGCGAGCCGGCACGTCCTCGATCTCACGGACGGGGAGGCCATCCCGGCGCTGAGGGATGCGGTCGAGGCCCGCCACGGGCGGCTGAGCCTCCTCGTCAACAATGCGGGCGTGGCGCTCGGCGGCCGCTTCGCGGAGACGGATCTGGCCGATTTCGAGTGGCTCATGGACGTGAATTTCCGCGCCACCGTCCGGATGACGCACGCCTTCCTGCCGCTCCTGATGCGCGAGGCGGAGGCGCAGATCGTCAACATGTCGAGCCTCTACGGGCTGATCGCGCCGCCGGGCCAGACGGCCTACGCGGCCAGCAAGTTCGCAGTGCGGGGTTTCAGCGAGGCGCTGCGGCACGAACTCGCCGGCAGCGCCCTGGGCGTCACGCTGGTTCATCCGGGCGGCGTCGCGACCAACATCGCCCGCAGCGCGCGCCATCCGAAGGGGCTCGACGCGGCCGCCGTCGAGGCCGGGCGCGCCGCCTTCGAGCGCTTCCTGCGCCTCAGCCCGGAGGCGGCCGCCGCCGAGATCCTGCGCGGCATCGAGCGGCGGGCGCCGCGGATCATCGTGGGCACGGACGCGCGCCGCGTCGCCCTGATCCAGCGCCTCATGCCGGTCGGGTACTGGCGGCTGATCGCCCGCCTGTCCGGGATGGAGCGCTGACCCCCGATGGCGAGCCTGCGCGCCCACGTCTTCGCCTGGATGGTCCGCCGCAACGTGCGCGACCGGCTGGGCAGGCAGCTCGACATCGCGCGGATGCGGCGCACCTTCGAGGGCGCGGCCTTCATCGCACCCCGCGGCGTCCAGTACGAGCCCGGAGAGGCCGGCGGCATACCCGGCGAGTGGGTGCGCAGGCCCGGCGACGGGACGGGCCCGCGCCTGTTCTACCTGCACGGGGGCGGCTTCGTCGCCTGCTCGCCGCGCACCCACAGGCCGATGACGGGCGCCTTCGCCCGGCGCGGATTCCGGGTTTTCGCCCCCGCCTACCGCCTCGCCCCCGAGCACCCCTTCCCGGCCGGCCTGGAGGACGCGCTCGCCGCATGGGAGGCGTTCTCGGCCGAGGGGCCGGCGGCGATCGGCGGCGATTCCGCCGGGGGCAACCTCGCCCTCGCCCTGATGCTGCGGGCGCGCGACCGCGGCCTGCCCCTGCCGCAGGCGGCAATCCTGTTCTCGCCCGCCACCGACTTCGTGGGAACCGGCGCCTCCTACATCGAGAACGGGCAGCGGGACGCCATGTTCGACCCGGAGGTGCTGCGCGCCCTCGCGCCCCTCTATCTCGGGGGTGCCGACCCGATCGATCCCCACGTCTCGCCGCTCTACGGCGACCTCGCGGGCCTGCCGCCGCTCCTGCTGCATGTCGGCGCGCGGGAGGTGCTGCGCGACGATTCCGTGCGGCTCGCCGAGCGGGCGCGGGCGGCGGGCGTCACGGTGAGCCTGCGAGTGTTCCCGGTCGTGCCCCATGTCTGGCAATTCGCCCACGCCTACCTGCCGGAGGCGCGCACCTCGCTCAACGCGGCCTCGACCTTCCTGACGGTGCATGCGAGAGCGGGGGCCGAAGCGTGAGGAGCGCGCGATGAGCAACGGCACGACACCGGGGCTTCCTCAGGAGCGTCCCGAGGAGCTGCCTCGGGAGACGCTCGCCGTCCTGATCGTCGGCGCGGGCTTCTCCGGCCTTGCCATGGGCATCCGCTGCCGTGAGGCGGGGATCGGCCCCTTCCGGATCGTCGAGAAGGGCGACGGCATCGGCGGCACGTGGCACGCCAACACCTATCCGGGCGCGGCCTGCGACATCCCCTCCCACCTCTATTCCCTCTCCTTCGTTCCGAAAGCCGACTGGTCGCGGCTCTACCCGCAGCAGGCGGAGATCAAGGCCTATCTCGAACAGGCCGCGCGCGACCATGGCCTGCTGCCGCACCTGCACCTGAACACCGGCGTCACGGCGCTGACCTGGGACGAGGAGCAGGCTTTGTGGCGGGTCGAGACGAGCCGGGGCCCCCTGCGGGCGCGGGCGGTCGTCTCCGGCATGGGCGGGCTGCATCATCCGGCCCTGCCGGACATTCCCGGTCGCGCATCCTTCGCGGGCAGCGCCTTCCACTCCGCCGCCTGGGATCACGGGGTGGAGCTGAGGGGGCGGCGCGTCGGCGTCATCGGTACGGGGGCGAGCGCCGTGCAGTTCGTGCCGCAGATCGCCGAGAGTGCAGCCCACCTCACCCTGTTCCAGCGCACGCCGGCCTGGATCATGCCGAAGCACGACCGCGCGATCGGCGAGCGGGCGCAGGCCGCCTACCGGCGGGTTCCCCTGGCGCGGCGGCTCTTCCGCGAGCGCCTGTTCTGGATCCACGAAATGCGGGCGCTGCTCGGCTTCACCAAGGTCTCGAAGCTGACCGCGCAGGCGGAGGCGCTCGCCCGGCGCCACCTCGCCAAGGCGGTGCTGGACAAAGCCCTCCGGCAGAAGCTGACGCCGCGCTACCGCCTCGGCTGCAAGCGCGTCCTCATCTCGGATGATTTCTACCCCGCCCTGATGCGGGGGAACGTGACCCTGGAGACTGGGCGGATCGCCCGGATCACGCCTGCCGGCGTCGTGATGGAGGACGGGGCCGAGCACGCCCTCGACGCGATCGTCTATGCCACGGGCTTCGACGTCACCGGCAGCTTCCGCCGCCTGCCGGTGACGGGGCGCGACGGGCTGACCCTGGCCGAGGCGTGGCGCGACGGGATGGGCGCCTTCCAGGGCATCACGGTGGCGGGATTCCCGAACCTGTTCCTGCTGATGGGGCCGAATACCGGGCTCGGCCACAACTCGATGATCCTGATGATCGAGGCGCAGGTGGAGCACGCCCTTTCCTGCCTCCTGGCGATGCGCAGCCGCGGCCTCAGCGCGGTCGAGGTGCGGCCGGAGGCGCAGGCGCGCTTCCTCAATGGCGTCCGGGCGCGGCTCTCGGACAGCATCTGGCAAGCGGGTGGCTGCACCAGTTGGTACCAGGACGCGGAAGGACGCAACACGGCGATCTGGCCGGGCTCGGTCCTCGCCTATCGCCGCGGTGCCCGCCGTGCGCGCCTGTCCTCGGATTACCGGGTGCGCTGAGGGCGGAACACCCGACCCGGGCCGCCCGTTGGTTCGGCAAAGCTTGCGCCGCGCCGCGGCGCATCTGACGCGAGGACCCCACCATGAGCCTGATCGGACGCATCGTCACCAAGCTCCTCGGCAACGAGGATCGCCCCGTCTCCCGCGACGACCGCAACGCGGATTCGAGCAACCTCGTCGGGCGGATCGTCACCAAGATCCTGCGCAAGTAGGCCGCGGAGCAAGTAGGCGGCGGAGCAGCCCCTATTGCGCGGTCGCGGCCACCGCCGCGACCGCCTTCGTGACCGGCGCGGCCGGCACGGTGTGCTCCCAGAAATTCCCCAGGCGCGCCTTCTCGTAGCCCGCCTGGTAGAGGCTGCGCATGTAGGCGGTGTCGAAGCCGCGCGCGGCCGTCGCCGCGGGGGCGCTCTCGTCGATGTAGGTCAGGTTGAAGCCGATCTTGTTGGCGCGCGTGAACGCGTAGGTCGTGGCGAGCGTCGCCCGGCTGCGCGCACGGCTCGCCGTCGTGAAGGAGCGCTCGACGATCGAGAGCGTGTTGTTGCGCGTCACGTCGAATTCGGGCTCCAGGCGCCCGTTGATCACGACGTAGATGTTGGCCTTGCCGTTCGTGCGCAGGCGCCCGTCCCGCAGCAGGAAGGACTGGGGCAGGGTGAAGACCGGCGTCACCACCGAGCCGTCCACGTGGAGTTCCTGGAAGGCGCTGTTGCCCGCCTGCACGTCGATCAGCTGCGGCGGGAACACCGCCGGGATGCTCGCCGAGGCGGTGAGCACGTCGCGGAACAGCTCGACCGCGTTCGGAGCGCCGCTCGCGGCGATGGCGCCCATGTTCCAGATCACGGCGCGCTGGGAATCGAGGTTCGTGGTCACCACGAGGAGGCGCCGGCCCTTGGCGTGCTCCTCGGCCACGGCGGCAAGGAGGTCCGCCGTGACGTAGCGGCCGATCAGGTCGCGCAGGCGCCCGTCGCCGAACAGGCCGGAGCCGAACAGGACGTTCGTCAGGCTCGGCGATTGCACCAGGGTCTCGGCGACCCCGCTCGTGTAGAACTCGGTGAGATAGGCATCGTAGGCCGGCCCCAGGAAGGCGAAGGGCGCGATGAGCGCGCCCGTGCTGACGCCGGAGACCAGGGTGAAGTCCGGCCGCGTACCCGAGGCCGTCCAGCCGTTGAGGATCCCCGCACCGTAGGCCCCGTCGCCCCCGCCGCCCGAGAGGGCGAGGTAGGAGAAGGCTTGGCGGCGCGCCTCGGGCCGGGCCGCGAGCTGGGTGAAGGCGTCGGCCGAGGCGTCGGAGGAGACGCGGGCCTCCGGAATGTTCGGCACGCTCGCGAAGGCCGCCTGCTCAGCGGTGTAGGACACCCGCGGCAGCGACGAGCAGGCGGAGAGGCTGGCCGCCGCGCAGAGCGCGAGCAGCCCGTGCGAGATCCTGAACCGACCCGCCATGGCGATTGTCCCCGTGCCCTGCCTCTGACCACACCCCCAGCCGAACGAGCTTGGCCATTCTATCGTTCCGGCCCGGGCACGGCAATCGGACGGGTTCGGCCGGGCTGATGCGCGGCGGCCACAGATCCGTGCCGCCGCGCACAAGCCCGGCGGCACGCGGAGGGCCGCCCCGGCCTTTGGCGGTGGAAACAGGGGCGCCCCCGGAGGTGGGCCCTGTGTCGACTCTTGCATCGTCCACGAGCCCTCTTGTAGGTTCATCCGCGTCGCCAGGGGCACGCCCCCGGCGGCCATCACCAGTGGCGCGATCGTTCGAATCCTGCACCGGCTGCCCGACTGACCGGGACCCGCGGCTTGGAGGCGGCTGACCTGCGCGACCGGCCTGCAACGCCTGCCTGAGGGCGTGGCCGCGGTGATCGCAGCGTTCAGGAGGGGGCGACGATGGAAGCAGGCCTGAGCTGGACGGACGAGCGCGTCGAGCTGCTGCGGCGTCTGTGGGAGGACGGGCAGAGCGCGAGCAAGATCGCGGCTCAGCTCGGCGGCGTGACCCGCAACGCCGTGATCGGAAAGGTCCACCGGCTCGGCCTCGCCGGCCGGATCAAGGCCGCCCCCGCTCCCGTGAACGGGCGCCGCAAGCCGGAGCGCGACGGGGAGGCCGAGGCGACGGCCGTCGAGATCATCGAGGAGGCGCCGGAGCCGATCGCGATCACCGCGCACCGGCCGGCCCCCGATTTCCCGCCGCCGGCGCAGCCGGCCTCCGAGACCGTGGCACTGGCGGTCTCCGAGCGGGTGACCATCATGGACCTGCGCGAATCGATGTGCCGCTGGCCGATGGGCGATCCGACGACGCCGGAATTCCGCTTCTGCGGCGCCCGCTCGATCACCGGGCTGCCCTACTGCACGCACCACGCCCAGATCGCCTATCAGCCCGCCGCCGAGCGCAAGCGGGACCGCCGGGTGGCGGGGTTCCGCTAGGAGGGGCGTCCCTCCCCTCTCCTGGGAAGACCCGATCGATGAAGCCCGCCCCGGTACGCCGTCGGCGGGCTTCGTCGATTCAGGGGCGCCCGAGACTCGAGCGGCCCGCGCGCTAGTCCACGCCCGAGAACATCTCGTCGAAGGAGTAGCCGGAGCCGCGCACGGTGCGGATCGGATCGGATTGGCGCGGGCGGTTGATGGCCTTGCGCAGGCGCCCGACATGCACGTCCACCGTGCGCTCGTCGATGTAGACGTCGTGCCCCCAGACCCCGTCGAGGAGCTGCTCGCGGGAGAAGACCCGTCCGGGGCTCTGCATCAGGAATTCGAGGAGCTTGAACTCGGTCGGGCCGAGATGGATCTCGCGGCCCGAGCGGCGGATGCGATGGCTGACGCGGTCGAGCTCGATGTCGCCGGCAACCAGGAGGTTCGCCACATGGGCGGGCTTGGCGCGGCGCAGGAGCGCGCGCACGCGGGCGAGCAGTTCCGGCACCGAGAACGGCTTGACGATGTAGTCGTCCGCCCCCGTGCCGAGCCCGCGGATGCGGTCGCCCTCCTCGCCGCGGGCGGTGAGCATGATGACGGGCAGCCGCTCCGTCTCGCGGCGGGCCCGGATTCGGCGGCAGATCTCGATCCCGGACAGCCCCGGCAGCATCCAGTCGAGGAGGACGAGGTCCGGCACCTGCTCGGCAAGGCGCAACTCCGCCTCGTCGCCGCGGGCGGCGGAATCGACGGTGAAGCCCTCCGCCTCCAGGTTGTAGCGAAGCAGGAGGGTCAGCGCCTCCTCGTCCTCGACGATCAGGATCCGCGTGCTCATCCCCGTTCCTGCGTCAGGCCGCCGTTCCCGGAGACACCGTCGCGTAGTTCGAGGCATCGTTCTTCGGACGCTCGATCGCGAGCGTCTCGCCGGTGGCGAGGTAGTGGATCGTCTCGGCGATGTTGGTGGTGTGGTCGCCGATCCGCTCGACGTTCTTGGCGCAGAACAGGAGGTGCGTGCAGAACGAGATGTTGCGCGGGTCCTCCATCATGTAGGTCAGGAGTTCGCGGAACAGGGAGTTGTAGAGGGCGTCGATCGCCCCGTCCCGCTCCCAGACGTCGTGGGCCGACTTCGTGTCCCGGCTGGCATAGGCGTCGAGCACGTCCTTGAGCTGCTCCTGCACGAGGTCGCTCATGTGCTGGACGCCGAGCACGATCTTCTGAGCCTGCGCCTGATCGCTGATCGCGACCACGCGCTTGGCGATGTTCTTCGCGAGATCCCCGATCCGCTCGAGATCGCCCGAGACGCGGATCGCCGAGATCGTCTCGCGCAGATCGATGGCGAGCGGCTGGCGGCGGGCGATGAGGAGGACGGCGCGTTCCTCGATCTCGCGCTGGAGCACGTCGAGGCGCTTGTCGGCGGCGATGACGGCCTGGGCGAGCACGGTGTCGCGCCGCACGAGCGCCTGGCTCGCATCGGCCATCATCTTCTCGGCGACGCCTCCCATCTCCGAGATCGACCGGCGCAGGTCGTCGAGATCGTTGTCGTAGGAGGTGACGATGTGCTCGGACATGGTCGTGATCCTCGGGTCGGGCGCGGGAACGGGAGAGCGGGTGACGGGCCGGCTCAGCCGAAGCGGCCGGTGATGTAATCCTGCGTCTGCCGCTTCTCCGGGTTCATGAAGATCCGGGTCGTCGGGCCGAACTCGACGAGTTCGCCGAGATACATGAAGGCGGTGAACTGCGAGATGCGGGCCGCCTGCTGCATGTTGTGCGTGACGATGGCGATCGTGAACTCGTCGCGCAGCTGCTCGATCAGCTCCTCGATCCGCCCCGTCGAGATCGGGTCCAGCGCCGAGGTCGGCTCGTCGAACAGGATCACCTCCGGGCGCTGCGCCACCGTGCGGGCGATGCAGAGGCGCTGCTGCTGGCCGCCCGAGAGGCCCATGCCGGATTGCTTCAGCTTGTCCTTCACCTCGTCCCAGAGCGCCGCCTTGCGCAGGCTCTCCTCGACGCGCAGGTCGAGGTCGGCCTTCGGCAGGCGCTCGTAGAGGCGCAGCCCGAAGGCGACGTTGTCGTAGATCGACATCGGGAAGGGCGTCGGCTTCTGGAACACCATGCCGACCCGGGCGCGCAGCTCGTTGAGATCGACCTTCGGGTCGAGGATGTTCTGCCCGTCGAGGAGGATCTCGCCGTCCGCGCGCTGCTCCGGGTAGAGGCTGTAGATCCGGTTGAAGGTGCGCAGCAGGGTCGACTTCCCGCAGCCCGAAGGCCCGATCAGGGCGGTGACCTGCCGGTCATGGAAGTTGAGGTTGATGTTCTTCAGGCCGTGGAACGTGCCGTAGTAGAAGTCGAGGTTCTTCACGGCGATGCGCACGGGCGCGCTCGCGTTGGCCTGGCTGCGGCCGCTGAGCGGCGCGCTGACGGCGGGGGAGGCGCTCATCGGAGGGATTCCTTCGTCTGGCCAGACGGCCGGGAAGCGTGAAGGCGGGCGCTCAGCGCGCCCGCTCGGTCTTGATGACGAGGCGCGCCACCACGGAGAGGGCCAGGATGGCCATCGTGATCAGGAGGGCGCCCGCCCAGGCGAGGCTCTGCCAGTTCGGGTAGGGCGAGAGGGCGAATTGGTAGATCATCACCGGCAGGTTCGCGACGCCGCCCATCAGGTTGGCGTTGAACCAGGAATTGTTGTTGAGCGCCGTGAACAGGAGCGGCGCCGTCTCGCCGGCGATGCGGGCGAGGGCCAGGATCACGCCCGTGACGATGCCGGCGGAGGCGGCGCGCCACGTCACGCTCATGATCACCCGTGAGGTCGGTGCGCCGAGCGCGGCGCCGGCCTCGCGCAGCGTGCCGGGCACGAGGCGCAGCATGTCCTCGGTGGTGCGCACGATGACCGGCGTCGCGATGATGGCGAGCGCCACGCCGCCGGCCCAGCCCGAATAGGTTCCCATCGGCCGCACCATCAGCGTGTAGACGAACAGGCCGATCAGGATCGAGGGGGCCGAGAGCAGGACGTCGTTGAGGAAGCGGATCAGGTCGGCGAGCTTCGAGCCGCGGCCGTACTCGGCGAGGTAGGTCCCCGCCATCACGCCGATCGGGGTCGCCACCACGATGCCGATCAGGGTGAGGATGAGGCTGCCGAGCACCGCGTTGGCGATGCCGCCGCCCTCGGAGCCCGGACCCGGCGTCGGCTGGGTCAGGAGCGTCGCGGAGAAGCCGCGCAGGCCCTCGACGATGAGCATCAGCAGGATCGAGCCGAGCACCACGGCGCCGATGATGGTCGCCAGCAGGCAGGCGATCCTCAGAGTCCGGTCCGCCAGACGGCGGCTCGGGCGCACCCGGCTCCCGATGGGCGCACCGCCCCGTGGCGCGGCTTCGGTCAAGGGGTTGACGGCATCCATCGGCGGCCTCCTCAGGCGACCTTGGCGCGGCGCACGAGCAGGCGCGCGACGATGAGCACGATGACGGTGATCACGAAGAGGATGCAGCCGAGCGCCATCAGCGCGTTGAGCTGCATCCCGTCCGCCTCGTTGAACTCGTTGGCGATGCGGGATGCGATGGTCGAGCCCGGATCGAAGATCGAGGCGGAGAGACGGTTGGCGTTGCCGATCACGAAGGTGACCGCCATGGTCTCGCCGAGCGCCCGGCCGAGCCCGAGCATGATGGCGCCGATGATCGAGACCGAGGCCTGCGGGACGAGCACGTGGCGCACCACCTCCCAGGTGGTGCAGCCGATCCCGTAGGCGCTCTCCCGCAGGATGGTCGGGATCTGGTCGAGCATGTCGCGGGTGATCGAGGCCACGAAGGGCACGATCATGATGGCGAGGATGATGCCCGCCGTCAGGATGCCGACGCCGGAGGGAACGCGGGCGTAGAGCAGCGTGCCGACGATGGGCAGGCCCTCGACGAGGTTCGAGACCGGCACCTGCACGAAGCGCGCGAAGAGCGGCGCGAAGATGAACAGCCCCCACATGCCGTAGATGATGCTCGGCACCGCGGCGAGGAGCTCGATCGTCATGGCGACGGGCTTGCGCGCCCAGCCGGGGCAGAGCTGCGTCAGGTAGACGGCGATGGCGAGCGAGAGGGGCACGCCGATCAGAAGCGCGATCAGGGCCGAGGCGAGGGTGCCGACGATCGCGACCCAGGCGCCGAACTGCTCGGTGCCGATGTTCCAGGCGGTCGAGGTGACGAAGCCGGGCCCGAATTCGCGGAAGGCCGGCCAGCCGCCATAGGCGATCGAGCCGAGGATGCCGGCGAGGACGAGGAGGACGACGAGGGCGGAGCCGTAGGAGGCGGCGCGGAACAGGCCGTCGAGACCCTTGCTCGGGGGCCTGCGCACGATTCCCGCATCGGAGCGCGCCAGCGCGATCTGTTCGGTCAAGGAGGCCATCCGCAATTCTCGTCGGTTCGAGGCGTTTAGCGCGCGGCGGTGTCGGATGCGAGCGGAGCGGCGGGGCTCTCCCCTCCCCGTGCAGGGAGGGGAGAGGCGGCCGGCCTCACATGTTGAAGACGGGCTTCCCGTCCTTGCCCTTGATCTGCTTCCACTCCTCGTGGATCAGGCCGATGACGGCGTCGGGCAGGGGCACGTAGTCGAGCTCGGTCGCGAGCCGGTCGCCGTTCTTGTAGGCCCAGTCGAAGAACTTGAGCACGTCCGTCGACTTCGCGGCGTCAGCCGGCTCCTTGTAGACGAGGATGAAGGTCGCGGCCGTGATCGGCCACGCGCCCTCGCCCGCCTGGTTCGTGAGCGAGATGCCGAAGCCCGGGGCGGCCTTCCAATCGGCGCTGGCGGCGGCGGCCTGGAACGCCTTGTCGTCCGGCTGCGGGAACCTGCCGGCCTTGTTCTGGATCAGCGTGTGGCTGAGCTTGTTCTGCTTGGCGTAGGCCGATTCGACGTAGCCGATGGCGTTCGGGACCTGCTTGACGGTGGCGGTGACGCCCTCGTTGCCCTTGCCGCCCTGGCCGGCCGGCCAGGAGATCGTCGTGGCCGCGCCGAACTCCTTCTTCCAGGGCTCGGAGACCTGGGACAGGTAGGTGGTGAAGATGTTCGTCGTGCCGGAGGCGTCCGAGCGGTAGACCGGGGTGATCGTCGCCTCGGGCAGCTTCACGCCCTCGTTGAGGGCCGCGATCTTCGGATCGGACCACTTGGTGATCTTGCCGGCGTAGATGTCGGCGACGACCTCGCCCGTGAGCTTGAGCTTGCCGGGCTCCACGCCCGCGATGTTCACCACGGTGACGACGCCGCCCATCACGGTCGGGAACTGGACGAGGCCGTCCTTCTCGAGGGCCGCGCCCTTGAGCGGCGCGTCGGTGGCGCCGAAATCGACGGTCCTGGCCTGGATCTGCTTGATGCCGCCGCCGGAGCCGATCGACTGGTAGTTCAGTCCGGTGCCGGTCTCCTTGCGGTAGGCCTCGGCCCATTTCGAATAGACCGGGAAGGGGAAGGTGGCCCCGGCACCGGTGATGTCCGCGGCAGCCGCCGGGAGGGCGAGCTGGATCGTCGCGAGGCCGAGGGCGAGCGCGTAGCTGAAGGGTTTCACGTGCGTCTCCGTTTGCTGCCGGGCGCTCTGGACCGCGGCGCGCCGGATTCCGGGCGCCGCGGCACCGCGCGGTCGGCCGCGACAGCGGCCGGGGCTGCGATAGCCGCCCGACGATGCCGCCTCTATGACGGGGACATGACAAGGCGATGACAACGGCCGGGCGGCTGCAAGTCCCTGCACCGCTTACGCAGTGCGCCGCAATATTCGGGTCTCGGGCCCCTCGCGCCCGCGGGAGGGCGGACGGGATAAGCCGACCCGCATGGCACGGTTTGGGCGGCTCGCGCGTTCTCGTCTCGGCACTGCCGCGCATCGTCAGCGGCGGCATGAGGCCGGACGAGACCAATGCCGAGCGTGGACAACGATATGTCCGTGGAGCCTGCGGGCCAGACGGATTCAGGGCCAGGGGATCGGGGCCGGACCGATCCCGGCGAAGCGGCCTTCCTGGACCTCCACAGGCGTCGCGAGGCGCTGGAGCGGAATCTCGCGCTCGTGCAGGTGCGCCTGCGCTGCGCGCCCGACGCCGCGGAGGCGAACCGGGCGAAGGCCGATGAGGGAGGTTTGCTGCGGGATCTCGATCAGGTGCTCACCCTGATCCGCGCGGCGGAGTACCGGCGCCGACCCGGCGCCCGGCAGTGGTGAGGCGTCAGCCCGCCATCCGCTGGCGGTCCCGCTCCTTGTGGCGCAGGCGCAGCAGCAGGTCGATCTGCGAATCGGGGATCGGCTGCCGATCGACGCTGTCCTCGTAGATCGTGCGGAGCGCGTGGCCGAGGCGATAGGCGGTATCGACGCTCAGCGCCGGCACGGCACCGCAATTCTCCGCAGAGAAGCTATCGGACTGGGCGATGTCCTCGCACATCGTCTCTCCCCCCTTGAGACAGAAATGTCGCTTTCCGCACCTTCACCGGAAGCGCGCGGTGAATCTCGCGCGGGATGGTTAACAAATCATTACAGCCAAGTTGTCGGACAGTGCGAAGTCGAACGGGCTCCGGTGCGGGCCCGGGTGAACGAGCCGAAAAACTCCGAATACCCTGCGCAACTGCGTCGCATCTCGCGCGTTCGCGCGCCTCAGGCATCCGCACCTTGGAGAAGGCGCGCCGCGGCGGCGCGGGCCTCGTCCGTGACGGTGGCGCCGGCCAGCATGCGGGCGATCTCCTCCCTCCGCGCCTCGACCGGCAGCGTCGCGACCCGCGTCGCGACCCGGTCGCTGCCCTTCACGGGATCCTTGGCGATGAGGAAATGCGTCTGCGCCCGCGCCGCCACCTGCGGGGCGTGGGTGACGGCCACGACCTGGACGTTGCGCGACAATCTGGCGAGCCGCGCGCCGATCGCGTCCGCGACCGCACCGCCGACGCCGGTGTCGATCTCGTCGAAGATGAGGGTCGGCGCGGAGCCCTTGTCGGCGAGCACCACCTTCAGCGCCAGCATGAAGCGGGAGAGTTCGCCGCCGGAGGCCACCTTCATCATCGGGCCCGGCCGCGTGCCCGGGTTCGTCTGCGCCCAGAACTCGACCCGGTCGCTGCCGGCGGCGTCCCGCGACTCGGGGTCGGTGACGATCTCCGTGATGAAGCGCGCCCGCTCGAGCTTGAGCGGGGGCAGCTCCGCCTTCACGGCCGAATCGAGGGCCTTGGCCGCGCGCCTGCGCCCCTCGCTCAGCTTCTCCGCCGCCCGGGCATAGGCGGCCTCGGCCGCATCGAGATCCTGCTGCAGGCCGGCAAGCGCCTCCTCCCCCGCATCGATCGCCGCCACGTCGGCCTCGTAGCGCTCGCGCAGCGCCGCGAGGTCGTCGGCGGCGACGTCGTACTTGCGGGAGGCGGCGCGCAGGGCGAACAGCCGCTCCTCCACGCGCTCGAGTTCGCGGGGGTCGAATTCGGTCTCGGACAGCGCCGCGTCGAGGACGCTGCGCGCCTCGTCCAGGGCCGTGAGCGCCGCGTCGAGGGCGGCGACGCAGGGCTCGACGAGGGCGGGAAGCTGCGCGGCCCGCCGCTCCAGCTTGCGCACGGCCGAGGAGAGGTGGGCGCTGCCGGAATTCGGGCCGCCGACCGCCTCCAGCGCGTCGTTCAATTCGCGCGCGACCTTCTCGCTCTGCTGCATCACGGTGCGGCGCTCGGCCAGGGTGGCCTCCTCGCCGGGCTGCGGGTCGAGGGTGGCGAGTTCGTCCACCGCGTGGCGCAGGAAGTCGGCCTCCTTGCGCGCGGCCTCGACGCGGGCCCGCTTCTCGGAGAGAGCCGAGCGGGCGGCCCGCACCCGCTTCGCCTGCTCGCCGACCGCCGCGAGCGGCTTCTGCAGCCCGCCGAAAGCGTCGAGGATGGCGCGGTGCGTGCCGGGATCGGCCAGGGCCCGGTCGTCGTGCTGGCCGTGGATCTCGACGAGGGCCGCGCCGATCGCCCGCAGAACCTGCACGCCGACCGCCTGATCGTTGACGAAGGCGCGGGTGCGCCCGTCCGCCATCTGCGTGCGGCGCAGGATCAGGTCGCCCTCGGTGTCGATCTCGGCCTCCGCGGCGATGGCGCGGGCCGGGTGGTCGAGGGGCGCATCGAAGACCGCGGTGACGCTGCCCTGGCCCTCGCCATGCCGGACGAGGCGCCCGTCGCCGCGCCCGCCGAGCGCCAGGGCGAAGGCGTCGAGAAGGATCGACTTGCCCGCGCCGGTCTCCCCGGTCAGGACGCTCAGCCCTTCGCGGAAGTTCAGCTCAAGCTTGTCGATCAGAACGATGTCGCGGATCGCAAGCTGCACGAGCATGCCGCGTCGGAAGCCCTGTCGTCACTCTGGAAGGCCGTCATGTAAGGCCAAGCGCGGCGGAGCGCACGCCTAAAATGCAGCGCGGGCGAGGCGGCATCGGCCGGCCTCGCCCGCGCGTCGCATCCGGGCTAGCGCCCGCTCACTGGATGGCGGCGGTGCGGCCGGTGACCGAGGAGAAGGCGCGGCTCAGCCAGGAGCTCTTCTCCTCGCGGGGCTCCAGGCCGCCGTTCTGCAGGAGCGCGTGCGCGTCCTTGTACCAGGGCGAATCGGGGACGTTGTGCCCGAGCACGGCCGCGGCGTTCTGCGCCTCCTGCGTGATGCCGAGCGCCATGTAGGCCTCGACGAGGCGCTCCAGCGCCTCCTCCGTGTGGCGGGTCGTCTGGTACTTGCTGATCACGTCGCGGAAGCGGTTGATCGCAGCCGGGAAATTGCGCCGCTGCAGGTAGTAGCGGCCCACCTCCATCTCCTTGCCGGCGAGCTGGTCGCGGGTGATCTGGATCTTGGCCTTGGCGTCGCTGGCGTATTCCGAGGTCGGGTAGCGCTGGACCAGTTCCTGAAGGGCGACGAGCGCCTTCTCCGAACGGTCCTGGTCTCGGGTCACGTCCGGGATCTGCTTGTACTGCGACATCGCCATCAGATACTGGGCGTAGGCCGCGTCCTTGCTCGCCGGGTGCCGCTGCAGGTAGCGCTTCGAGGCGTTGATCGCGTCGTCGTACTTCTGGCCCTCGTAGTTCGCGTAGGCCGTCATCAGCAGCGCTTTGCGCGACCAGTCCGAGTAGGAATACTGCTTGTCGAGGTCGCCGAACTTCTTGACCGCGCCCTCGTAGTCGCTGTCCTCCATCTTGGCCAAGCCCTCGCTGTAGAGCTTGTCCGCGGGGACATCCGGAATGACCTCCGGCTTGTACTTCTCGGCGAAGGGATTGATCGAATCGAGCGCGTCGCAGCCGCCGAGTCCGAGGCCGAGGACGCTCAGGAGCACGGCCGCCAGCGCACCGCGGTTCGGATAGGTGACAGGCATTTGCGGTTCATTCCCCAACAGGCGCGGCTCGTTCTGCGAGAGCCTCGCGCCGCCAAGCCATCACGAGTGTCGATCCGGCGGACGGGACCATGCCACGGCACAAAGCACCGTCGCCTCCCCTGCAGCCCGCTCTTCACAGACGATTCACCCTGGCGTCCAATTCGGGCGTGAAAACGGCGGCCGAGCCGCCGCCGCGATCGGATGCAGGGTGTGTCTTGAGGGTTACAGCTCGCCCGCGAAGGCGGCGATCCCGAGGCCGACGCCGAATTCGGCGAGAGCGCTCTCGCGGCGGCCGCCCTGGGCCTCGACGATCGCGTAGTTGGCGCGGTCGGAGAAGAGGGCGGTAAGGACGCCGACATTCATGCGATGGCCACCGCAATAGGAGCGGTAGGCCCCCTGGAGCGGCAAGCCGGCGAGCGCGAGGTCGCCCACCGCGTCGAGGAACTTGTGGCGGACGAACTCGTCGGCGAAGCGTAGACCTTCCGGGTTCACCACCGCGGTCTCGCCGATGGCGACCGTGTTCTCGAGGGAGGCGCCGAGCGCGAAGCCCGCCTTCCAGTAGCGCTCCACGTCCTTCATCATGCCGAAGGTCCGGGCGCCCGCGATCTCGCGGCGGTAGGAGGCCGGGGTGAGGTCCATGGCCTTGCGGCTGCGGCCGATCACCGGGCTCTCGAAATCGATCTCGACGTCGAGGCGGAAGCCCCGGTCGATGGGGCGGAGTTCGGCGAAGGCGCGGCCGACCTCGATGCGGACGGGGCGCAGCACCTTGACCCATTTGCGGGGCGCCCCGCAGGCCGTGAGGCCGACGCCGTCGATGGCGCGGACGAAGGGAAGGGCGCTGCCGTCGAGGATGGGCATCTCGGGCCCGTCGATCTCGATCAGCGCGTTGTCGATCCCGAGCCCGTAGAGGGCGGACATCAGGTGCTCGACGGTGGCGACCGCGCCGCTCGCGACGTCGCCGATGACGGTGCAGAGTTCGGTGGCGGAGACGCAGGCGTGGTGGGCTTTGATGAACCGGTCGTTGCCGGTGGGCATCCCGGTCCGGAGGAAGGCGATTCCGTGATTGGCGGGCGCGGGGCGGATCGTGATCTGCGCCGGATTCCCGGAATGGACGCCGATACCGGACAGCGTCGTCGGAGCTTTGAGGGTCGTTTGTTGGTTCGTTCGCATTCCTTAGCCCTCGGCCGCGATCGGGCCGCTCCGGCGCCGAATAGACGCGCGCGAAGCCCCTCTCTGATCCGTCCGCTGCTTGGTGCCCCTGCGTGCGCGGGCGGCGAGACCGCCGCGCTTTTGTCGTTCCGAAATCGTCTATAGCCGTGCCCCTAAGTCCGGCCAAATCACGGATTCTTACGCTCTGTTACAACCGACCGCCTCGGACGCGAATCCAAAAGCTGTTCTTGATCAATGTGTTAACAATTAGTTAACACTGGCCGGTTGTATCGATCGCACTGTTGCAGAAAAACCGCAGACCGATCCCGGCCGCCCGGCGCACGCCCCGCAGAGTGAGCGCTTTCCAGGCATCGGGCACGGTTCGCGGGCATCCCGCGATCCAGGGGCGGAGGCTCGGCGTCCGGGGCGGGCGACACCCGGTTTCCCCGGTTCGCGCGCCTTCGGACGAAGTGTGAACGGGTGCAGTGAGGGGCACGGGGTCCGGGCGGAGGGCGCCCTGACCCGGTCCATCCATGAAGGCGGGAGGATGCCGAGGATCGGCGTCGCGTCCCTCGCCCGCCAGGGGAGGCATGCGCTCCGCGGGTCTCACCCCTGCGGTTGCCAACGATCCGATCCCGGCCTTGTCCGAGACGGCCGCCCCCGCATCGGGCCGGCGCGGCCCGGTCGCGAGGGAGTTTGGGCAGGGCAGCGACTGGGCCGCAGCGACGCTTCCTGCGTCATCGCCGCCCACGACGAACGCGGGCGGGCAATGCGACCGATCTCCGCGGCCCGGCACGCATCAGCGGCATCCAGAGAATCCGCCGCCCCGACGAGCGGGACGGCGTTCGCCTCTCGGGTCCCGGCTCAGGCCCCGTTCGCCTGACGGCGGAGGAAGGCCGGGATCTCGAGCTGATCGTCGTCGATCATCCGCTGGGCCGGGGCGACGCGACCCTGGGGGTCGAGACTGCCCTGAGCCGGGCGGTAGGCCGGCGCGGCGGGAGCGCGGGGTGCCGGCGGGGCCGCCGGCGGCAGGGCGGCCTGCTGCGGGGCCGGGGCGGGAGCCCGCGCAGGGGCCGGAGCGGCCTCGGGCTCGTCCCGGCGGCCACCGAAGCCGACCGTGGCGAGGCGGCGCAGCAGCGTCATGCGCTTCGAATCGGCCGGGGCCTCCACCGGCTCCTCGCCGCGGCTCATGCGGATCTGAGCCTGACCGATCGGGGGCAGTTCGTGGATCTGCGGCATGCGCGGCGGGCGGGCGAGCGGGGCCGCGGCATTCGCCGGGGCGGCCGGGCGCGGCGGCACGTAGGGTCCCGCGGCGACGGGGGCGGCGGGCTCGACCTGGGGGGCGGGCGGGGCTGCGTAGGGCACCGCGACGCGGGGCTGGGACTGGGTCAGCACGACGTCGTCGCGCACGACATGGGCCGGGATCTCGGACCGCAGGTCGGATCCGGCGATCATCGATTCGGGTGCGGCGGGGCGCACCGGCATGACCGGGCTCGGCGCGGGGGCCGCCTGGAGCGGGCTCTGGGTCATCATCTGCGGCGCCGGCTCGGCCGCGCGGGGTGCGGCGGCGGGGTGCGCGGCGCGCGCGCGGGCCTCGGCCCGCAGCCGCTCGGCGACCTCGGCGATGCGCTGCTCGGTCTGCACGATCTCGGGATTGTTCGGCGAGTTCGCGGAGATCAGCAGGGGCTCGATGCCGGTGGCGACCACCGAGACGCGGATGATGCCGTCGAGGCTCTCGTCGAAGGTGGCGCCGAGGATGATGTTGGCGTCCTGGTCGACCTCCTCGCGGATGCGGGTGGCCGCCTCGTCGAGCTCGTACAGGGTGAGGTCGTTGCCGCCGGTGATCGAGATCAGGAGGCCGCGGGCGCCCTTCATCGACACGTCGTCGAGGAGCGGGTTGGCGATGGCGGCTTCCGCGGCGCGGTTGGCGCGCTTCTCGCCGGAGGCCTCGCCGGTGCCCATCATGGCCTTGCCCATGCCGCGCATGATCGCGCGCACGTCGGCGAAGTCGAGGTTGATCAGGCCCTCCTTCACCATCAGGTCGGTGATGCAGGCGACACCCGAGTAGAGGACCTGATCGGCCATCGCGAAGGCGTCGGCGAAGGTGGTCTTCTCGTTGGCGACCCGGAACAGGTTCTGGTTCGGGATCACGATCAGGGTGTCGACGGCCGCTTGCAGCTCCTGGATGCCGGCCTCGGCCGTGCGCATGCGGCGGATGCCCTCGAACTGGAACGGCTTCGTCACGACGCCGACCGTCAGGATCCCCATGTCGCGGGCCGCCCGGGCGATGACCGGGGCCGCGCCGGTGCCGGTGCCGCCGCCCATGCCGGCGGTGATGAAGCACATGTGGGCGCCGGAGAGCTGGTCGCGGATCTCGTCGATCACCTCTTCCGCCGCCGCCGATCCGACTTCGGGGTGCGAGCCGGCGCCGAGGCCCTGCGTGACGCCGATGCCCATCTGGATGACGCGCTCGGCCTTCGACGAGGTCAGCGCCTGCGCGTCGGTGTTGGCCACGACGAACTCGCAGCCGAGGAGCCCCGACTCGATCATGTTGTTGACGGCGTTGCCGCCGGCTCCGCCGACACCGAAGACGGTGATGCGGGGCTTGAGTTCCCGGATGTCCGGCGCCTGGAGACTGATGGCCATGATGCTCGACCCTCTCGTGTTTCGCGATGTGCTAGGGCGTCCCGGCGGGGGCGCCGATTCGTGTCCGATGCCGCGGCGGAGCGTCTCGCCCGCCGCGCCTCACCTCAGAAGCTCCGGCCGATCCAGTCGATGAGCCGGTCAAAGTAGCCGTCCGTTCCCGTGCCCGCGAAGAAGCCGGCACCGCGCGGCTCGAAATGCTCCGCATGCGCGACCTGCGGGTAGACGAGGAGCCCGACCGCCGCCGAGAAGGCGGGACCCTTGGCCGCCTCCGGCAGGCCGCGGATGCCGAGCGGCCGGCCGATCCGGACCTGCCCCTGCATCACCCGGCGGGTGACCTCGGGCAGGCCGACGAGCTGGCTGGCGCCGCCCGTGAGCACGACGCGGCGGCCCGCCTGCTCGGCGAAGCCGGCATTGCGCAGGCGGTCGCGGACCAGCTCGACCACCTCCTCCACCCGCGGCCGGATGATCCGCACGAGGTGGGAGCGCGGCACGTGGGTCGGCGCGTCGGCCTCGTCCTCGCCGACGCCGTGGACCGCGATCATGTCGCGCTCGTCGGACGGCGTGGCGATGGCCGAGCCGTAGAGGGTCTTGAGGCGCTCGGCCGCGGCGACCCGCGTCGAGAGCCCGCGGGCGATGTCCATCGTGACGTGGTGGCCGCCCACCGCGATCGCGTCGCAATGGACGAGGTGGCCGCCCGAGAACACGCCGACGCTGGTGGTGCCGCCGCCCATGTCCACGACGGCCACGCCCATCTCCGCCTCGTCGTCGACGAGGGCCGAGAGGCCGGCGGCGTAGGGGGTGGCGATCACCGCCTCGACGCCGAGATGGCAATGCTCGACGGCGAGCATCAGGTTGCGGGCGGCCGCCGCCTCGCTGGTGACGACGTGAAGGTCGACGCCGAGGGCATCGCCGATCATGCCCGAGGGATCGATCACGGCGCCCTGTCCGTCCAGCGCGTAGCCGGTCGGCAGGGCGTGCAGCACGGCGCGGCCGGGGCTCACCGCGTGGGCGCTCGCGGTCTCGAGGACGCGCTCGACGTCCGAGCCCGTGACGGTCCCGGTGCGGACGCCGACCCGTGCCTCGAAATGCTGGGAGCCGAGGCGGCCGCCCGACATGTTGACGATGACCGACTGGACCTCGACCTTGGCCATCCGCTCGGCGGCCTGGACCGCGTGCCGGATCGAGTTCTCGGCCTTCTCCAGATCGACGATGACGCCGCCCTTGAGGCCGAGCGAGCGCTGGTGGCCGATGCCGATGATGCGGGCGAGGTGCGTGCGGCCCTTGAGGGTCGTCAGCGCCTCGGCCGGCTGCAGCTCGGCGATGAGGCAGACGACCTTGCTCGTTCCGATGTCGAGGACCGACAGCGTCGCGCTCCGGCGGGCGGAGAGCGGCTTCAGTCTCGGCGTGAGGCCGTGGTGGCTGTGCATCGAACGCTACCGGACGAAGGAGACGGGGACGGGCGCGGAGGGGCGGATGACGGCAGCGCTCATGTCGCCGTCCCCTTCTTCGGCTTCTTCTGGCTCTCGGCCCGGGCGGCGGCGGCCTCCTCGGTCAGGCGCACCACGACGCGGTCCGGCATGCGCAGGTCGACCGCGATGATGTCCTTCTCCAGGATCTTCGCCTCGCGCTCGAGCTTGACCAGCCGGGCGAGCGCCTCGGCCGCCCCGCGCTCGGGCAGGCGCACGTCGACGCCGTCGAGCTTCAGGGTCCAGCGGCGGCCGGAGACGAAGGTGCCGGCCTTGACGCGCTCGCCGAGGGCGCCCGCGGCGGCGATCAGGCCGAGATACTCGCCGAGCCGCGTGTTGGCCTCGTCACCCACCACGAGGGGCAGGCTCGCGTAGCGGTCGTCCCGCATCGTGTCGATCACGGTGCCGTCGGCGGCGATGACGCTGAGCTCGCCGTTCTTCTGCCAGAGGGCGGCGGGCTCGCGCTCCACCTGGTTGATGACGATCTCGTTCGGGTAGAGCTTGCGCACGGAGGCGCTGGCGATGAGCGGCACCCGCATCAGGCGCTCGCGCACGTCGGTCACGTCGAGGAAGACGACGGAGGAGCGCCCGTCGATGCCGGCGGCCTGCAGCACCTCGCGCTCGTACATGCGGGAGATGCCGGAGATCGTCACGCGCTCGACGCCGAAACCGGCGAGCCGCGCGGCGATGTCGAGGGGGCGGCCGTGCTCGGCGACGAAGGCGTCGTAACGCCCGCTCGCCACGAAGCCCGAGACGGCGACCAGGGCGAAGGCGGCGGAGAGGCCGAGCGTGCCGGCGTAGGGCGGCAGGCGCTCGGCGATCGGGGTCACGGGCCGCAGGCGGCGGCTGCGGCGGAGGAACCGGGGCAGCCGGGCCGCGAGGCGCGCGCGCAGGCCGCCGTCACCGGGGTACCCGGCGGGGCTCAGCGGCCCAGAGAAGCGTCCTCCACCATCCATTGGACGAGCTCACCGAAACTCAAGCCAGCATGGGCTGCGATCTCCGGCACAAGGCTCGTCTGGGTCATGCCGGGTTGCGTGTTGACCTCCAGCACGACGAGGGCACCGGTTCCTCCCGGTGTATCGTCGTAACGAAGGTCGGCACGGCTGACGCCCCGGCAGCCCAGTGCTTGATGCGCCGTTAACGCCAACTCTTGGACACGCTGGTAAACATTTGGTTTAATTTCTGCCGGCAGCACGTGGATCGACCCCCCCGCGGCGTACTTCGCGTCGAAGTCGTACCACTCCCCCGAGGCGGGCTTGATCTCGATCACCCCGAGGGCCCGGTCGCCCATCACCGCGCAGGTCAGCTCGCGGCCCGCAACGTAAGTCTCCGCAAGGACTTGCTCCCCGTACGTCCAGTCCTCGCGGCCGAGTTCCTGAGGCGGGTGAGAGCGCCCGTCGCGCACGATGATGACCCCCATCGAGGAGCCTTCCGCGATCGGCTTGACGACGTAGGGAGGGGTTAACGGGTGTGCTCTGGCTGCATCATGACGGTTAACGACGCGGCCCTCCGGCACGCTGACTCCGGCCGCGTGCATGATCGTTTTGGCACGCTCCTTGTGCATGGCGAGCGCCGAGGCGAGCACGCCCGAATGGGTGTAGGGGATCTTCAGGAGCTCCAGGAGGCCCTGGATGGTGCCGTCCTCGCCGGCCGGGCCGTGCAGCGCGTTGAAGGCGGCATCCGGCCTGAGCTCCGTCAGCACGGTCGCGACGTCGGGTCCGACATCGACGGGGGTGACGCGGTAGCCCTGCTCCTCCAGGGCGCGGGCGCAGGCGGTGCCGGAGCGCAGCGAGATCTCTCGCTCGGAGGACCATCCGCCCATCAGGACGGCGACGTGCTTGGACATGGGCGGCCTCGTGGGTTGGGGAGGATGGGACGTTGGGAGGGCGTCGACGGCAGCGATCCCGATCAGGCCGCGATGCCGATCCGCTTGATCTCCCAGTGCAGCTCGATTCCGGCAGTCTCGCGCACGCGCCGGCGGACCTCCTCGCCGAGGCCCTCGATGTCGGCCGCGCTGGCGCCGCCCCGGTTGATCAGGAAGTTGCAGTGCATCTCGGAGACCTGGGCACCCCCGACCGTCAGGCCCCGGCAGCCGGCCGCGTCGACGAGCTGCCACGCCTTGCCCCCCGGCGGGTTCTTGAAGGTCGAGCCGCCGGTGCGCTCGCGAATCGGCTGGGCGGCCTCGCGGGCGGCGGTGACGCGCTCCATCTCCGCCTCGATCGCCGTGCGGTCGCCGGGCCGGCCCCTGAACAGCGCGCTCGTGAAGATGACGTCGTCCGGCGCGGACGAATGCCGGTAGGCGAAGCCCATCTCCGCGTGGGTGAAGGTGCGCAGAGCGCCGCGCCGGTCGACGCCCCGCGCCTCGACGAGGACGTCGGTGGTCTCGCCGCCGTGGGCGCCCGCGTTCATGCGGAGCGCTCCGCCGACCGAGCCCGGAATGCCGCGGAAGAAGGCCAACCCGTCGAGCCCGGCCTCGGCCGCGGCCTTGGCGAGCCGCATGTCCGGCACGGCGGTGCCGGCGCGCAGGCTCTCGCCGTCGATCTCGACGCTGCCGAAGGCCTTGCCGCCGAGGCGCACCACCACGCCCGGCACGCCGCCGTCGCGCACGATGAGGTTCGAACCGAGGCCGATCACGGTCACCGGCACGTCCGGATCGAGGGCGGCGAGGAGCTGGGCGAGATCCTCCTCGTCGGCGGGGGTGAACAGCACCTGCGCCGGGCCGCCGACGCGGAACCACGTCAGGTCGGAGAGCGGCTGGTTCGCCAGGAGCCGGCCGCGGAGCTGGGGCGCTCTGGCGCGAATGTCATCGATCAGGTCGGGGAATGTCATGCTGGCGTTCGCTAGAGGCGGGGGCAGGCCGCCGGAGTGATGCCGCGATAGCGGGACGGGGGCGGCATGGCGAGAGGGGTCGTCCTCACCCGCGCGGCGGAACGCAGCCCGAGCCGGCGGTCCATCTCCACCGGCCGCCGGCTCGGGCACGCGGCGACGCGGTCGCGGAGATCGTGCCCGAGCGCGCAGCCGCCTGAGCCGCCCTCACCCCTTCAGGCTCGCGAGCTCTCCCGGAAGGGCGTAGGCCCATTGCGTGATGTTGCCCGCACCCAGGCACACCACGTAATCGCCGGGCTTGGCGTGGCCCGCGACGATGCCGGCCAGATCCTCCGAGCGCTCCAGCGCCACCGCGTCCCGGTGCCCGCGCGACTTCAGGCCCGCCACGAGGCTGTCCCGGTCGATGCCCTCGATCGGCTGCTCGCCCGCCGCGTAGACGGGGGCGACGATGACGGTGTCGGCGTCGTTGAAGCAGGTGCAGAAATCGTCGAACAGCGTCTGCAGGCGGGTGTAGCGGTGAGGCTGCACCACGGCGATGACGCATCCGTCCGTCGAGGCGCGGGCGGCCTTCAGCACCGCCTTGATCTCCACCGGATGGTGCCCGTAATCGTCGAAGATCTGCGCGCCGTTCCACTCGCCCGTGCGGGTGAAGCGCCGCTTGACGCCGCCAAATCCCGCGAGCGCGTTGCGGATCGCCTCCGCCGAGACGCCGAGCTCGTGCGCGACGGCGAGCGCGGCGGTCGCGTTCAGCGCGTTGTGCTTGCCGGGCATCGGCAGAACGAGGTCCTCCATCTCCATCCGGAAGCCGGGGCGCCGGTCGCGGATCATCACCCGGAAGCGGCTCTGGCCGCCGCGGAGATCCACGTCGATGAGGCGCACGTCGGCCTGCGGGTTCTCGCCGTAGGTGATGATGCGCCGGTCCTCGATGTGCCCGACGAGGTCCTGCACGATCGGGTGGTCGATGCACATCACGGCGAAGCCGTAGAAGGGGATGTTGTCGATGAAGCGCCGGAAGGCGTCCTTCACCGCGTCGAACGAGCCGAAATGGTCGAGGTGCTCGGGGTCGATGTTGGTGACGATGGCGACGTCCGCCGGCAGCTTCAGGAAGGTGCCGTCCGATTCGTCGGCCTCCACCACCATCCACTCGCCCTCGCCCATGCGGGCGTTGGTGCCGTAGGCGTTGATGATGCCGCCGTTGATCACCGTCGGGTCGAGGTTGCCGGCATCGAGCAGCGTCGCGACGAGGGAGGTCGTCGTCGTCTTGCCGTGGGTGCCCGCGATCGCCACGCAGGACTTGAAGCGCATCAGCTCGGCCAGCATCTCGGCGCGGCGCACCACGGGCAGGCGGCGCTCGCGGGCGGCCACCAATTCCGGGTTGTCGCGGCGGATCGCGGTCGAGACGACGACGAGGGCCGCCTCCTCGACGTTCTCGGCCGCGTGGCCCACGAAGGTGCGCATGCCCTTCTCGGAAAGGCGCCGGACGTTGGCGTTGTCGTTCGCGTCCGACCCCTGCACCGTGTAGCCGAGGTTGTGCATCACCTCGGCGATGCCGGACATGCCGATGCCGCCGATGCCGATGAAGTGGATGGGTCCGAGCTTGTCGGGCAGCTTCATGGTTCAGAACCGTTCCGTTCGGGCGCGGTGAGCGCAGAATCGGGATTGTCAGGTGCGGGAAGCCGTCTCGAGGACGACCGCGGCGAGACGCTCGGCGGCGTCGTGAATGCCCGCGCTTTTGGCCGCTGCGGCCGCCCGGGTCAATTTTTCGGGATTTCCGAAGAGGTCGACGAGCTCGGCCGTGAGCCGGTCGGGGGTGAAGGCGCTCTGCGGAATCGCCAGCGCCGCGTCGATGCGAGCGAGCGTCGCGGCATTGGCCGCCTGATCCTGGTCGAGGGCGCCGGGCAGGGGCACCAGGATCGCGGGCCGGCCGATCGCGGCGAGTTCGGACACCGTCGAGGCGCCGGAGCGCGCGACGACGAGGTGGCTTCCCGCCATCCGCCCCGGCAGGTCGCGGAAGAAGGGCGCGGCCTCGATGCCGCGCAGGCCCATCGCGAGATATTCGTTCTGGACCGCCGTCAGGTCCTCGGGCCGGGCCTGCTGGACGAGGACGAGGCGGGCGCGCAGGTCCGCGGGCAGCTGCGCGACGGCCTTGGGCACCACCTCGCCCATCACGCGGGCACCCTGGCTGCCCCCGAAGACGAGGAGGCGCAGGTCGTCGCCGGGGCCGAGCGGCGGGTAGGCGATCCCGGCCGCCTCGATCACGGCCGGGCGCAGCGGATTGCCGGTGTGGATGCGGGGCGCCCGCGCCTTGTCCGGCACCCCGCGCACCTCGGCAAAGCCCGTGCAGAGGGTGCGGGCGCCGCGGGCCAGGAAGGCGTTGGCCCGGCCCATCACGGCGTTCTGCTCGTGGAGCACGGTCGGCACGCGCAGGATCTGCGCGGCCAGCATCGGCGGCACGGTCGGGTAGCCGCCGAAGCCGACGACGACGGCCGGGTTGATGCGCCGGATCTGGCGGGCCGCCTCCCCGAAGCCGCGCCCGAGGGTGAGGAGCGCGCCGGCGCGGCGCACCAGCGAGCGCCCCGAGGGCGTGGCCGAGGGAATCGTGACGATCTCGGAGGCCGGGAAGTCCTGCGCGATCGAATCGACCCGCGCGTCCGTGGCGAGCGCGACGCGCAGGCCCCGGTCGCGCAGGGCGTGCGCGAGGCTCTCGGCCGGGAAGAGATGCCCCCCCGTGCCGCCGGCGCAGAGGAGGATCGTCGCCTGGAAGACCGTCACCGCATCACTCCCGCGACGGTGGCGGGCGCGGTGCCGGGCGGCTTCTGGCTGAGCATGGTCATGCGGGGGCGCTTGCGGGTCAGCGCGATGAGGAAGCCCATGCCGAGCGCGAGCGAGATCAGCGACGAGCCGCCGTAGGAGACGAAGGGCAGCGTCATGCCCTTGGCGGGCATCAGGCGCGTGTTCACCGCCATGTTGATGCAGGCCTGCAGGCCGAACAGGGTGGTCAGGCCCGTGATGGCGAGGCGCGTGAAGGTGTCGTCGGTGCGCCGCGCGAGCTTGAGGCCGCGCATCACGATGAAAGCGAAGAGGGCCACGAGACCGAGACAGACCAGCACGCCGAACTCCTCGCCGGTGACGGAGAAGATGAAGTCCGTATGTGCGTCGGGCAGGTGGCGCTTGGCCACCCCCTCCCCCGGCCCGGTGCCGAACCAGCCGCCGGAGCGGAACGATTCGCGCGACCAGAATTCCTGGAAGCTGTCGCCCGAATCCTTGTCGAGGAAGCGGGTGATGCGCTCGCGCACGTGGTGCAGGAACGTGTAGGCGGTGAAGACGCCGATGAGGCCGAGGGCGCCGAGTCCCGCCACCCAGAACCAGTGCAGGCCGGCCACGAAGAACAGGGCGCACCAGACGATCGTGATCAGCATGGTCTGCCCGAAATCGGGCTGCAGGATCAGCGGCACGATGGTGATGGGCAGGAGCAGGATGGCGAGGAAGCCGCCGGGCATGTCGCGGCGCTGCGCGCCCTCCGAGAAGGCCCAGGCCGCCACCACCACGAAGGCGGGCTTCACGAATTCCGAGGGCTGCAGGCCGAAGGAGCCGAACTGGATCCAGCGGTGCGCGCCCTTGATCTCAGGGCCGAACTTGCCGGCGAGCACGCACAGGACGACGCCCAGAAGCCAGGTCACGAGGGCGATCCGGCGGACGTGGCGCAGGGACAGGAACGAGACCGCGACGATGAGGAGGATGGTGGGCGCGAGGTAGAGCGCCTGGCGGTTCAGGAAGTAGAAGGTCGGCAGGCCGATGCGCTCGGCCACCGGCGGGCCGCCGCCCATCAGGAAGACGAGGCCCGCCACCATCAGGGCACCGAGCGCGGCGAGCAGGCCGCGGTCCACGGTCCACCACCAGTCGGTCAGGGGCGTGCGTTCCGCGCGGGACATCATGGCAAGCGGCGTGCTCCGTCCGGGGGACGCCCGGGGGGAGCGTCCGACAGCCGGCGGCGATCCTGTGCCCGAATGGTAAAGGGTCTCTTATGGTTATCGGTTTCTGACGGGCGTTACGACTCAGGGTAGCGCCCGCACGAGATCGCGGAAGCGGTCGCCGCGCTCCTCGAAGCTGCGGAACTGGTCGTAGGAGGCGCAGGCCGGCGAGAGCAGCACCACGGGCTCGGGCGCGGCGGAGGCGGCGGCGCCCTCCGCCGCGGCGCGGGTCGCCGCGTCGAGCGTCTCGCAGCGGGTGTAGGGCACCGCGCCCTCGAGCGTCGCCGCGAAGGCGTCGCTCGCCGCGCCGATCAGGTAGGCGTGGGCGACGCGGGGAAACAGGGGAACGAGCGGGTAGATGCCGCCCTCCTTCGCCTTGCCGCCGAGGATCCAGTGGATGTCGCGGAAGGCGGTGAGTGCCTTCTCGGTCGAGTCGGCGTTCGTGGCCTTCGAATCGTTGACGAAGAGCACGCGGCCGCGCCGGGCCACCTCCTCCATCCGGTGCGGCAGGCCGGGGAAGCTGCGCAGACCGGCCTGCAGGGCCTCCCCCGTCACCCCGAGGCCGCGCACGGCGGCGGCCGCCACGGCCGCGTTCTGCCAATTGTGCGCGCCGCGCAGCGAGCCGATGCCGGACAGCTCCGCCACCACCGCCTCGCCCTCGCGGATCACGCCCTCGCGGGCGACGAGCCCGTCGACGGGGGTCAGCGCCTCGGTCGGGCCGGCGACGTGGACGCGCACCGTCGGGCCCTCCCGCCGCTCGGCGATGAGCCGGCTCGGCCCGTCGTCGATGCCGACGACCGCGAGGTCGGCGCCCGCCACCAGCCGCTCCTTGATGGCCGCGTACTGCTCCATCGTCCCGTGGCGATCGAGGTGGTCCGGCGTGATGTTGAGGAGGATGCCGACCGAGGGCTTGAGCGAGGGCGTCAGGTCGATCTGGAAAGAGGACAGCTCGATCACGTGGACGCGGCCCGCCATCGGCGGCTCCAGCGACAGGATCGCCGTGCCGATGTTGCCGCCCATCTGCACGTCGTGCCCCGCCGCGCGCAGGAGATGGGCGATCAGCGCCGTCGTCGTCGACTTGCCGTTCGTGCCGGTGATGGCGATGAAGGGGGCGCCCGGGGCGCTCTTCGCCCGCTCGCGGCAGAACAGTTCGACGTCGCCGATCACCGCGACGCCGGCCGCGCGGGCGAGGCCCACCGTCCAGTGCGGCTCGGGATGGGTCAGCGGCACGCCGGGCGACAGGATCAGCGCGGCGAAGTCCGACCACTCGGCCTCGCGGAGATCCACGGTCTCGATCCCCTGCTCGTCCGCCCGCTCCCGGCTCGCCGGGTTGTCGTCCCAGGCCGCGACCGCGGCCCCGCCGGCCCGGAGGGCGAGCGCGGTCGCGAGCCCCGATCCGCCGAGGCCGAACAGGGCGACGCGGCGCCCTTCGTAGGTTGTGACGGGGGTCATGGGCCTTCCGGTACGCGGGCGACGATTTCGCCGCCGAAGGACCATATCGTCGCCGCTAGCGCAACTTCAGCGTCGCGAGGCCGGCGAGCGCCAGGATCACGGCGATGATCCAGAAGCGGATCACGACCTGCGGCTCCTTCCAGCCCTTCTGCTCGAAATGGTGGTGGATCGGCGCCATCCGGAAGACGCGCTTGCCCGTGAGCTTGAAGGAGGCGACCTGGATGATCACCGACATGATCTCGAGGACGAACAGGCCGCCGACGATGGCGAGCACGATCTCGTGCTTCGTGGCCACCGCCACGGTGCCGAGGAGGCCGCCGAGCGCGAGCGAGCCGGTATCGCCCATGAAGATCTGCGCGGGCGGCGCGTTGAACCAGAGGAAGCCGAGGCCCGCACCGATCACCGCGCCGCAGACGATCGCGAGCTCGCCCGTGTCGCGCACGTAGTTCACCTGCAAGTAGTTGGCGGTGAACGAGTTTCCGACGAGGTACGCGATCACCCCGAAGGTGCCGCAGGCGATCATCACGGGCACGATGGCGAGGCCGTCGAGACCGTCCGTGATGTTGACCGCGTTGCCCGCGCCCACGATCACGAAGCCCGCGAACAGCACGTAGAACCAGCCCAGATTCAGGAGCGCGTCCTTGAAGACGGGGAAGGCGAGCTGGTTCTGGAGGGCGGCCGGCGAGTAGACCGCGATCATCGTGCAGGCGGAGATCGCGATCAGCGCCTCCAGCGCGAGCCGGAACTTGCCCGAGAAGCCCTTGTGGGATTGCTTCGTGACCTTGAGGTAATCGTCGTAGAAGCCGATCGCGCCGAAGCCCAGCGTCACCACGAGGGTGATCCAGACGTAGTGGTTGCGCGGGTTCGCCCAGAGCAGCACCGCCACGATGGCGCCGGCCAGGATCATCAGCCCGCCCATCGTCGGCGTGCCGCGCTTGGTCAGGAGGTGGGATTGCGGCCCGTCCTCGCGGATCGGCTGGCCCTTGCCCTGCCGCAGGCGCAGCAGCGAGATGATCAAGGGGCCGAACCAGAACACGAACAGGCCCGCCGTGAAGAGCGCGCCGCCGGTGCGGAAGGTGATGTAGCGGAAGACGTTGAAGGGCGAGAAGGAGCCGCTCAAGTCCGACAGGAGATACAGCATCCGGGGCTCGGCCGCAGCAGGGTTCGAAGTGGGAAGCGGGGCTTGGGAGGGTGCGGCGACCTCCGGCCCGTCCGCGCCCGCCCGAGGGAGGCTCGCGGCGCGAATAGCGATGTCACGGGGCCGCCGAGAGGGCCGCCCCGCGCTGGTCAGCGCCGCCCGCGTAGCGGGCTTTGAGCGCCTCGACAATCCGTCCCATGCGAATGCTGTTCGAGCCCTTCACCATCACGGCGTCGCCGGATCGCAGGGCGCCGAGGAGCGGATCGACGAGATCGGCGGAGGTGGCGCAGGCGACCCCACGGCGGCCGACCGGCAGCGCCTCGAAGAGGTGGCGCATCAGGGGCCCTGCGGTGAAGACGAGATCGATCCCGCTCGCCTCGACGGCGGCGGCGAGCTCCCGGTGGTGGCGCTCGGCCGCCTCGCCGAGTTCCAGCATGTCGCCGAGCACGGCGATGCGGCGCCCGCGCGGACCGGTCTCGATGGCGGCGAGCGTCGCCAAGGCGGCGCGGATCGAGGCCGGGTTGGCGTTGTAGCTCTCGTCGACGAGGAAGGCCTCTCCGCCCTTGATCGAGAGCGCGGTGCGCTCGCCGCGGCCGACGGGCGGCTTCAAGGCCGCGAGCGAGAGCGCGGCGCGGGCGAGGTCGGCTCCGAGCGCGTGCACGACGCCCATCACGCCGAGGGAGTTCATGGCGACGTGGCGGCCCGGCGTGCCGAGCTGGTAGGTGACGGGGATCCCCATCACGCTGGCGTCGACCACCGACAGGTCGGGGCGCAGGACGATGCGGTTCGCCCGCACGTCGGCGTCCGGATGCTCGCCGAAGGTGACGACGCGGCCGGCGCGCGAGGCCTGCGCGTGGGCCAGCAGGCGCGGGAAGTTCGGGTTGTCCCGGTTGATCACGGCGACCCCGCCGGGCTTCAGCCCGGAGAAGATCTCGCCCTTCGCGTCGGCGATGGCCGAGAGCGAGCGGAAATGCTCGATATGGACCGGCTCGACCGTGGTGATCAGGGCCACGTCCGGCCGCACCATCGCGGCGAGCGGCAGGATCTCGGCGGCGTGGTTCATGCCGATCTCGAACACGCCGAAGCGGCTACCGGCCGGCATGCGGGTCAGCGTGAGGGGCACGCCCCAGTGATTGTTGTAGGAGGCGACCGAGGCGTGCGTCGCTCCTTGCGCCGAGAGCACGTGGCGCAGGGCCTCCTTGGTGCCGGTCTTGCCCACGGAGCCCGTCACCGCGACGATCGCGGCGCCCGTCCGTGCGCGGGCGGCCTGCCCGAGGCGGGTCATGGCGTCGAGGACCGGATCGGCCGAACCCTCCGGCACCGCCAGGACGGGACCGTGCCCGGACAGTTCCGCGGCGCGGGATTCGGCGACGACCGCGGCGCCCGCTCCGCGCTTCAG
Organism: Methylobacterium segetis; assembly: GCF_004348265.1. Classification (GTDB taxonomy): domain Bacteria; phylum Pseudomonadota; class Alphaproteobacteria; order Rhizobiales; family Beijerinckiaceae; genus Methylobacterium; species Methylobacterium segetis. Next base: position 23,535 of record NZ_SMNT01000025.1, on the reverse strand, counting down.
GGCATCGGGGACGAAATCGTGCCCGTCGCGGGCTTCGCCGCGGATCGCGAAGAACAGGTCGCCGGGCTGAAGGCTCCTCGTGTCGATCGAGGCACCGGTGATCGGCCGGGCCTCGCCCTGCAGGCGGCCGCCGGTCGCCGCGGCGAGGCTCTCCGCGGTCCAGAGCGGCGCGTCGGTCATCTGGTCGGTCATCCCTTCACCTCCGCGATCGCGGCGCGGACCACGTCGTGGTCCGAGAACGGGAGCACGCGATCCCCCACGATCTGGCCGGTTTCATGACCCTTGCCGGCAACGACGAGCACGTCGCCCGGCCCGAGACCCGTCACGGCCGCGCGGATCGCCTCGGCCCGGTCGCCGATCTCGACCGCGCCGGGCGCGGCCTCCAGGATCGCGGCGCGGATCGCGGCGGGCTCCTCGCTGCGCGGGTTGTCGTCGGTGACGATGACGCGGTCGGCGAGGCGCGCCGCGATGGCGCCCATCAGCGGGCGCTTGCCCCGGTCGCGGTCACCGCCGCAGCCGAAGACGAGGACGAGGCGGCCCGTCGCGAAGGGGCGCAGAGCCGTCAGCACGCCTTCCAGCGCCTCCGGCTTGTGGGCGTAATCGACGAGGCAGAGCGCACCGCCGACCTCGCCGATCCGCTCCATGCGCCCGGGGACGCCCGCGAGGTGATCGAGGGCCGCGAAGACGGCGGCCGGATCGGCGGCGCCGGCCGGGGTCGCGAGGGCGAGGCCCGCCGCCACGAGGGCGTTCTCGACCTGAAAGCCGCCGACGAGGGGCAGGCGCACCGTGTGGCTGCCGCCGGGCCCGACGAGGCGGAGCACCTGCGCGAAGCCCTCGGTGCGGGTGTCCTCGAGCCGGATGTGGGTGCCGGCACGGCCCGTGGTGCGGATGTCGAGCCCGTTGGCTTCGGCCGCGGCGACGACGCGCTCCGCATAGGCGCCGTCCGCATTGATGACCGCCGGAATGCCGGGTGAAGCCAGCGTCGTGAACAGGCGCAGCTTCGCCGCGAGGTATTCCTCGACCGTGGCGTGATAATCGAGATGGTCCCGCCCGAGATTGGTGAAGCCGACCGCCGACAGCCGCACGCCGTCGAGCCGCCTCTGCACGATGCCGTGGGAGGAGGCCTCCATGGCGAGGTCCGTGATGCCCTCCTGCCGGGCGAGGCAGGCGAGCGTCCGGTGCAGCGAGACGGGGTCGGGCGTCGTCAGCGAGCCGTAGGAGGCGCCGCGGTTCGTCACGATGCCGACCGTGCCGAGGCTTGCCGCCTCGCGGCCGAGGCGGGCGAGGATCTGGCGGGTGAAGTCGGCGACCGAGCTCTTGCCGCTCGTGCCGGTGACGGCGACGACGGTCTCGGGCTGCAGGCCGTGGAAGCGGGCGGCGGCGAGGGCGAGGCAGCGATGCACGTCCTCGACGGCGATCCAGGGCACGTCGGGGTCGAGGTCCGCCGGCGGCGCGCCCTCCCCCACGACGGCGATGGCGCCGGCGGCGACGGCGCCTGCCGCGAAGGCCTTGCCGTCGACGCGGGTGCCCGGCACCGCCAGGAACACGAAGCCAGGGGCCACCTTCCGCGAGTCGGCGGTGAGGCCCGCGACCACGTAGTCCCCGGCCCCGTCGGTCGGGGCGGCGGGAAACAGGTCACTCAGCGTCGGGCCGATCGCCGTCATCGCGCGCACCCTCCGGTCACGGGCCGCCCACCTGCGTCGCGTGATAGGCGCCGAGCTTCACCATGAGCGGGAAGGGCTTGGCCGGCGGTTCGAAATAGGGCGGCAGGCCGAGGATCGGCGTCACGCGCTCGATCACCTTGCCCGTCACCACGCCCGAATTCCAGGCCGCGGTGGCGTACCCGCCGCTCTCGGGCAGGCCCTGCGGCTCGTCCATGAGCGTGACGAAGAGGTATCTCGGCTTGTCCATGGGCGCGGCCGCCATGAAGGTCGTGAACAGGCGGTTCTTCACGTAGCGCCCGTTGATCACCTTCTCGGCCGTGCCGGTCTTGCCGCCGACGAAGTAGTAGGGGATCGCCGCCTTCTTGGCGGAGCCCTCCACGGCGTTGAGGCGCATGATGAAGCGCATCGCCTCGCTGGTCTCGGGCTTCAGCACGCGCGTCGCCTTGGTCATCGCCTCCTCGGGCGTCGTCTTGAGGAAGGTGGGCGTCATCAGGAAGCCGCCGTTCGAGATCGCGGCCACCGCGGCCGACGCCTGGAGCGGGGCCACCGCGAGGCCGTGGCCGAAGGCGATGGTGATCGTGTTGATCTCGGTCCAGCGCGGCGGGATTATCGGCGAGGCGCTCTCCGGCAACTCGGTCCGCAGGCGGTCGAGCAGGCCCATCTTCTTGAGGAAGGCCTTGTGGCCGGGCACGCCGACGCCGAGCGCCATCTTGGCCGAGCCGATGTTGGAGGAGTGCGTGAACACCTCCGGCATGGTGATGACGCGGTTGGTGCCGTGATACTCGTGGATCTTCTGGCGGCCCCAGTTCAGCACGCCGCCGCGGGTGTCGAACGTCGAGTTGACGTTGTACTTGCCCGATTCCAGCGCCATGGCGAGCGTCATCGCCTTGAAGGTCGAGCCCATCTCGTAGACGCCGACGTTCATGCGGTTGATGCGGTCGTCCGAGAGCGCGTCGACCGGGTTGTTCGGGTCGAAATCGGGCATCGAGACGAGGGCGATGACCTCGCCCGTCGTCACGTCCATGATCATCGAGGCGCCGGCCTTGGCCCGGAAGTGCTCGATGCCCTTGGCGAGCTCGTCGCGCACGGCGAACTGGGCGCGCAGATCGATCGAGAGTTGAACCGGCTTCAGGTCGGTCTGCTTCTCGATGAGGCCGAACTCGTTGAGCGCCTTGTTGCCCTGGTTGTCGATGTACTTCTCGATGCCGGCGATGCCGACATTGTCGAGGTTCGTCACGCCGAGGACGTGGGCGGCGGCGGTGCCGTTCGGGTAGACCCGCTTGTGGTCGGGCAGGAAGCCGATGCCGGGAATGCCGAGCCGATGCACCTCGGCCTGCTGCTTCGGGGTCAGCTCGCGCTTCACCCAGACGAAGCCGACGCCCTTCTTGCCGGGCTTCGGCGTCAGCTTGGCGCGCAGCTCCGTGGCGTTGAGGTCGGGCAGGACGGCGGTGAGAAGCTCCACCGCCTCGTCCTTGTCGTAGATGTTGCCGGGCTCGGCGAAGACCGAGACGGTGCGGATGTCGGTGGCGAGCACCTCGCCGTTGCGGTCGACGATGTCGGGGCGGATCGCCGTCGTCGCGGCGGCCGCGACCCGGTGCTCCTGGCTCGGCGGGTCGCCGAAGGCGGCCATCATCAGGAGGCGCACGCTGATCGCGCCGAACACGCCCGCGAAGGCGAGGCCGACGAGGCCGACGCGGGTGTAGGAGCGCTCGATCGCGAGGCGGAACATGGCCCGCACGAGGCGCATCGCGGCGCCGTCCCGCGGCGCTCCGGGCTGCGGGGCTTCGTGCGCGCCCGCCTCGTCCGGCGGCGCGTCCCAGCCGGCCTCCGGCCCCGACGCCTCCTCCTGCACGGAGGAAGCCTCGTAGGCCGCGACGTCCTCGGCGGCATGGTGAGGGGTGATGCCGTCCTCGCCGCCGTGAGGCGCGCCGCGGCCGGGATGAGCGTCTTCGGACACGGGGAACTACCTCGAAGCCGTCGTGGGAGCGGTGGGGCCGGCCTTGGGCGTGTGGGTCGTCGCCGGCCGGGTCGTGGTCGTGACGGTGCGGGTGATCGAGCCGGTGGTGCGCGGCTCGGCGGCGGACGGCTTCTCCTTCGGCGTCGCCGTCGCGGCGAGCAACCGGCCGATCTCGTCGCCGCGCTCGGGGCGGGCCGGGAGGTCGGAGAGGCGGGCGAGGTGCTCGGTGCCGATCGGCTCCAGCGCGATGTGCTTCTCCACCGCCGCCTGCAGGCGGTCCGGCCGCGTCAGGAGCTGCCACTCGGCCCGCAGCACGGCGATGGCTTGCCGCTCCTTGTGGACCTGGCTCTTCAGCTTCGAGACCTGGCCCGCGAGATTCAGGGTCTCGTACTTCGTCGAGTAGGCGTAGATCGCCGAGGCCACGAGGCCGAGGACGGCGAGCACGTTGAGGAGACGGATCACCGGCGCGACCCTCCGCGAGTGGTGCTGGCCGGCAGGCTCGCCAGCATCTCGATGGCTGCGAGCGGCTCCGGCACGGGAGCGTCGGTGCGCTCGGCCGCGCGCAGCTTGGCCGAGCGGGCGCGGGGATTCTCCGCCATCTCGGCCTCGCTCGGCAGGACCGGCCCCTTGGTGACGGGCTCGAAGCTCCTGGGCACGGGGCGCTCGACGCTCGGAACGTGCCGCGAGGCCTGCACCGCCCGGCCGCTGCGGGCGGAGAAGAACTGCTTCACGATGCGGTCCTCCAGCGAGTGGAAGGTCACGACCGCGAGGCGCCCGCCCGGCCGGAGCGCGCGCTCGGCCGCGTGCAGCGCCCGCACCAGCTCGCCGAGCTCGTCGTTCACGGCGATGCGCAGGCCCTGGAAGGTGCGCGTGGCCGGGTGGATGCCGCTGGCCGGGTCGGCGCGGACCACGCCGGCAACGAGGTCGGCGAGGTCGGCCGTCGTCTCGATGGGGGCGCGGCGGCGCCGCTCGATGATGGCGCGGGCGACCGCGCGGGCGCGGCGCTCCTCGCCGTAATGGACCAGGATGTCGGCGAGCTCCGCCTCCTCGGACCCGTTCACGAGGTCGGCCGCGCTCGCGCCCGCCCGCTCCATGCGCATGTCGAGGGGACCGTCGTGCCGGAAGGAGAAGCCGCGCTCGGCCTGGTCGAGCTGCATCGAGGAGACGCCGATGTCGAGCACCACCCGGTCGGCCCCCGCCTCGCCGAGGTCGCGCAGGATCGCGTCGAGGTCACCGAAGCGTCCGGGTACGAGGCGGAGCCGGCCGCCCGCCTCCGCGACGAGCCCCTGACCGCCCGCGACGGCGCCCGGATCGCGATCGATCGCGACGACGCGCTCCTCGGGATGGGCGGCGAGCAGCGCGCGGGTGTAGCCGCCGGCGCCGAAGGTGCCGTCGACCGAGAGACCCGGACGCGCGAGGTCGAGGGCCTCCAGCACGGGTCCGAGCAGCACGGGCACGTGCGGCGCGGCGGGACTGCCCCGGCCCTCGGCCGGGCCCTGTCCCTTGGCCGGGCGCCTCATCGCGGCCTCGCGAGATGGAGCGGAATCCTGACGGCGTCGTCCGGAATGGGTTCGAGCATGGCTGCCTGCAGCATCCTCGGCCCGCCGCCATGGGGGCCGGATCGTCGAGGTGTTCTCCGAAGCGCGGCCAAGGGTGCGCGCACGGCCGGCCGCTCGGCGAACGCGAGGCGCGTCCGCCGCTCCGAGATACGCCGTTGACGGGATGTTGGCGGGTACCATGGGGCTCTGAGGATCGTCAACGCATGCAACCGCAGGATCGCAGGCGCCGATCAGACCTCAGCAAGGTTAACCGAGGGTAAGGAAGCTGCGGAAAATCGCGGGCCTCGAGGCGGATCAGCCGGCCTGTAAGCCGGGTTCTGTAGGGCGCGGACCGGCCTCGCGGCCGGCCCGCACGTGGCGGCCATTCCTCTGGGACGGTCGTTGCCGACCGCCTCAAGCAACCAACCCGGGCGACCGGCCTGGAGAGAGGGCCTGCTCCCCTCGCGGGGAGCGTGTCGCCCCTATTCGGTTTTGCTCCCGGTGGGGTTTGCCGTGCCGTCCGCGTTGCCGCGTCCGCGGTGCGCTCTTACCGCACCCTTTCACCCTGACCCTGCATGCAGGGCGGTCTGCTTTCTGTGGCACTGTCCCTGGGGTCGCCCCCGCCGGACGTTATCCGGCACCGTCTCTCCATGGAGCCCGGACTTTCCTCCCCGGACGCGAAGGTCCGGAGCGGCCGCCCGGCCGACTGATCCGGGCCGGGATGTGCGCCGCGGCGCGGGCCCGGTCAAGCGCATCGACCCGTTCGCCGCGCTGCCCATCGGCCGGGCATGCCCGGAATTTCACCTCTCGGTTGTATGACTGCGGCGCCCGCTTTAGCGTCGCGGCCGAGGGCTCCGGGCCTTCGGCCGGCGCCCCGCCGCACGCGCGACCCCTGACGCGATGAGGAGGCGACCATGGCGATGCAGGACACGACCTGGACGCTCGAGACCGTCCAGCAACTGACCGAGATGGCGCGCGAGCGCATTCCCGTCTCGGTGATGAGCCTGAAGCTCAAGCGGCCGATCGAGGCCGTCTCGGCCAAGCTCGCGGAGCTCGGCATCACGCCCGCCGCCGAGACCGGCGCGGGCTGACGGGGCTCGCGGCGAGGCGCTCGCGGGAGCCTCGCCGCCGGCCGCTACCACGTGCCCGTGTTCTCCATCGAGGCCCAGGGCTCCTGCGGCGGCTTCGCCCCGCCCTTCTGGAGGATCTCGATGGAGATCCCGTCGGGCGACTTCACGAACGCCATATGGCCGTCCCGCGGGGGCCGGTTGATGGTGACGCCCCGGTCCTTCAGGCGCTGGCAGAAGGCGTAGATGTCGTCGACCTGATAAGCGAGGTGGCCGAAATTGCGCCCACCCGTGTACTCCTCCGGGTCCCAATTGTAGGTCAGCTCGACGAGGGGCGACTTCGCCGCCTCGGCCCGCTCGACATCGCCGGGGGCGGCGAGGAAGACCAGGGTGAAGCGGCCCTTCTCGTTCTCGACGCGGCGCACCTCGCGCAGGCCGAACGTGTCGACGTAGAAGGCGAGCGCGCGGTCGAGATCCGCCACGCGGACCATCGTGTGCAGGTATTCCATCAGGCTGCCATCCCTTCGCTGTGCGAGGGCGCCTGCGCCCTCGCCGGACCGTGAGGCGACGGGCTTCGCGGGACGCTCGCCCCCGGCCGCCGCTCGATCGCCTTAGCTAAGACGGGAACGCTCGGCGGGTAGGCTGCGCGCGGCTCGTCGAGCGGCTCCCAGCCCCCCGGACGCCGCGCGATGCGCCGCCCCTTAACCCGCCGCTAACCAAGATCAGCCTTCCATCGCGCGGGAGCAGTGGACTGCGAGCGGATGGCACGGCCTGTACACACCCTTCGCGTGGAGGCCGGGAGCGGGGCGCACGGCGCCGTTTCCGCGACCACGGCGCATCTCACCCCGGGCCTCCTGACACTCGCGCGCTGGCGGCTCCTCGCCATGCACCGGGCGGCGAATGTCGGGCACCTCGGCGGCAACCTGTCGGCGCTCGACGCGATGATGCTCGTGCATCACGAGTTTCTGAGCGAGCAGGACCGTTTCGTTCTCTCGAAGGGCCACGCGGCGGGCGCGCTCTACGTCACCCTGTGGAGCCGCGGGCTGATCAGCGACACGGAGCTGGGCAGCTTCCACGCCGACGGCACGCGGCTGCCCGGGCATCCGCCCGCCCGCGGCCTCCCCACGAACCGCTTCGGCACGGGAAGCCTCGGGCACGGCCTCTCCCTCTCCGCCGGGCTCGCCCTCGCCGCGAAGCTGCAGCGCCGGACGAACCGGGTCTTCTGCATGACCTCGGACGGGGAATGGCAGGAAGGATCCACCTTCGAGGCGCTGATCTTCTGCACCCATCGTCGATTGTCGAACCTGACGATCCTGATCGATCACAATCGCCTGCAGGGGTTCGGCGCCACGGCCGAGGTCGCCTCGCTCGATCCGATCGGGCGGGTCCTGTGCGGCTTCGACGTCGAGATCCGCGAAGCGGACGGGCACGACCTCGCGGATATGCGCCGCGCCCTCTCCCCCGGATCGAGCCGGCCCGTGGCCGTCATCCTGCACACCGTGAAGGGCCACGGCGTGCCCGCCATCGAGGGCCGCATGGACAGCCACTACCTGCCCCTCACGGAGGAGCAGCACCGGGAAGCCGTGCTCGGCGACGCGTTCGCCGCGGAAATGGCCCAATGAGACGCGAGCTCTGCGCGGCGCTCGTCGCCCGGGCCGCTCGCCCGGACCTCGTCTTCCTCACGGGCGATCTCGGCTTCGGAGCGCTCGAGCCCCTGCGCGACGCGCTCGGCGAGCGCTTCCTCAATGCGGGAATCGCCGAGCAGAACATGATCGGGGTCGCGGCGGCGCTCGCGAGCGAGGGGCTCGAGCCCTGGACCTATACCATCGCCCCCTTCTGCTACGCCCGCGCCTTCGAGCAGATCCGCAACGACGTCTGCTTCCACCGCCTGCCGGTGCGCATGCTCGCCAATGGCGGCGGCTATGCCTACGGCGTGATGGGTCCCACCCATCACGCGCTGGAGGATTACGGGGTCCTCTCCACGCTCCCGGGGCTGCACATCTTCGTGCCCGCCTTCGACGCCGATGTCGCCGCCGTGGTGGACGCGGCGGGCACTCAGGCGGGGCCTGCCTATATCCGGCTCGGGCGCGGCGAGGTGCCGGAGGGCTGCGTCGCGCCGGCCTACGCGCCCTGGCGACGCCTGCGCGAGGGGAACGGCCCCGTCGTCGTCGCGGTCGGACCGATGGCGGGCGTCGTCTGGTCCGCCGTCGGCTCCCGCGAGGACCTGGACGGGCCGGAGCTGTGGGCGGTCAGCGAATTGCCGCTCTGCGCGAGCCCGCCGCCGCAGGCTTTCGTGGCGGCGCTGACCGCGCGCCGCAGGCTCTGCGTCGTCGAGGAACACGTCGCCCAGGGCGGCCTCGGCCAGAGCCTCGCCGCCTGGTGCCTGGAGGGCGGCCTCGCGGTCGCGGAGTTCCGCCACCTTGCCGCCGCCGGATATCCCTCCGGCACCTACGGCTCCCAGGCCTTCCACCGGCGCGAGAGCGGTCTCGACCCGGCTGCGATCCGCGCGACGCTCGCCGCATGACACAGACCGCCGCCGATTGGATCGACAGCCTCAAGGGTCCCATCGCCGTTCTCGGCGCGGGCGGCTTCGTGGGCTGCAACCTGTTCCGTCACATCCTGTCGCGTCGCCGCGACGTGTTCGCCGTCGCGCGCGTCCTGCCCTCGCCCCGCCTGCGCGGCGTCGACCCGGCCCACCTCGTCGCCGTCGACTTCACCGACAGGGCGGCCGCGGGCCACTTCGTCGAGGCGATCCGTCCGGCGACGGTCTTCGACTGCATCGCCTACGGCGCCTACGCCTTCGAGGCCGATGCCGACCTCATCTACGCCACCAACTTCACCTCCCTGGTGGCGCGCGTCGAACTCCTCGCGCTCAGCGGCAATCTCGCGGCCTACGTGCATGCGGGCAGCTCGTCCGAGTATGGCCTGAACTCCGCATCCCCGGCCGAGGAAGCCCAGCTCGTCCCGAACAGCGCCTACGCCGTCTCCAAGGCGGCCACGGCGCAGTTTCTCGCCTATGCGGGCAAGACGCGCCGCTGGCCGGTGGTCAACCTGCGGCTCTACTCGGTCTATGGCCCCTACGAGGATGCCGGGCGCCTGATTCCGGCCGTGGTGTCGAGGGGGCTCGCCGGCACCTATCCGGACTTCGTCGATCCGAACATCGCGCGCGACTTCGTCTTCGTCGAGGACGTCTGCGAGGCCTTCGTCCGGGCGGCCGCCAAGATGTCCCTCGACCTGTACGGGGAGTCGCTCAACATCGGCACCGGCGTCGAGACGACCATCCGCGCCTTGGCCGCGACCGCGCGCGATCTCTTCGACATCGCGGAGGCGCCCCGCTTCGGCGCGATGCCCGCGCGTGCCTGGGACCTCGCGCGCTGGCAGTCCAACCCCGCCAAGGCCGAGCGCCTGCTCGGCTGGCGCGCCGCGACGCCGCTGGCGGAGGGGCTCGCACGCACGGCCGAATGGATGCGCGGCCCCGGCGCGGGCCTGTCCGAACTGACCAAATCCGGTGCCGTGCGACGCCGCAGCATCGCGGCCATCGTCGCCTGCTACAAGGACGAGGAGGCCGTGCCGATCATGCACGCCCGCCTGACCGCGGTCTTCCGGAAGATCGACGTCGATTACGAGATCATCTTCGTGAACGACGCGAGCCCGGACGGGTGTGCGGAGCGCATCCGCGCCCTGTCGGCGACGGACCCGCACGTGCTCGGCATCACCCACTCGCGCAATTTCGGCTCGCAGATGGCCTTCCGCAGCGGGATGGAACTGGCGACCGCCCAGGCCTGCGTGCTCCTCGACGGCGACCTGCAGGATCCTCCCGAGCTGATCGAGCAATTCCACGCGGCCTGGCTCGACGGGCACGACGTCGTCTACGGCCGGCGCGTGAAGCGCGAGATGCCCGTCGTCTGGGGCCTCCTCTACAAGGCGTTCTATCGCGTCTTCGCGGCCTTCAGCTACATCCGCATCCCGCATGACGCCGGCGATTTCTCGTTGATGGACCGGCGCGTCGTGGGCTGGCTGCTGAACTGCCCCGAGCGCGACCTCTTCATGCGCGGCCTGCGCGCCTATGTCGGCTTCCGCCAGACCGGCGTGGACTATGTGCGCCCGAAGCGGATGTTCGGCGCGAGCACGAACAACCTGCTGTCCAATCTCGAATGGGCCAAGCGCGGGATCTTCTCGTTCAGCAGCACGCCCCTCAAGATGCTCACGGCCACCGGAATCGTGCTGCTCGGCCTCGCCGCGCTGCTCGGCACCGTGCTGGTCGCCCTGCGCCTGCTCGTGCCGGACATCGCCCCGCGCGGGGCGACCTCGATCCTGCTGGCGATCCTCTTCTTCGGCGCTCTGAACCTCTTCGGGATCGGGCTGATCGGCGAGTACATCGCGAAGATCATGGAGGAGGTGAAGGGGCGCCCACGCCTCATCCGCGCGGCGCTGATCCGCAACGGCACCGCGACGGACCTCCCGCCCGAGGCGAGGGCGCGCCCGTGACCCGCTTCGGTGAGCACGCAAGCGGGGATCCCGGAGCAGGATCGTGATCGCGAGCCGGGACCTGGATCGGTCGGTTGTCGGACCGGAGCGCCCCGCGGCTCACCCCCTTGAGGCGCATCGAGGCCCGGCCGCTCGCGCCGACGCTCGGGCCGGCGAGACCCGTCGGGCGCACGAAGGCGCGGGCTTCGGCCACCTGCCCTTCTGCGTCGTCGTCCTCCTCGTGGCGGCACCGAACCTTCTGTTCCTCGCCACGCACCTGGCGAGCTCTGTGCTGGCAGCGGGCTGCCTGGCGGCCATCCTGGCGGCGCTCGTCCCTGTGCTCCGGGATTGCGCCCGCACGCGCGAGCCGCTCGATGCGCCTCTCCTGCTGATCGCGCTCGCGGCCGGCTACGCGCTCTGCCTGCTCGGCGGGGAGACGCACCTCGTTTTCGCCAACGACGATTGGCTGATCCGCGACGCGGTGCTGCACGACCTCGTCGCCGAGCCCTGGCCGGTCGGATACCTCTACAGGGGGGACCCGACGCTGCTGCGCGCGCCCCTCGGTCTGTTCCTGGTTCCGGCCGCCGTCGGGAAGCTCGCGGGCCTCCAGGCAGCGCACGGGGCGCTTCTGGCGCAGAACGGTCTCTTGTTCGGATGCCTCTTCTACGGCTTCGCCCGCATCGTGCGGCCGCGCCGGCGCGGCCTGACGCTTCTGGCGCTCTTCATCGGCTTCAGCGGCTGGGATGTCGTCGGCACTTGGCTGACCGAGCAGCCCCTCGGCTTCGGCACCCACCTGGAGCAATGGGCGAAGAACCTGCAATTCTCGTCCCACGTCACCCAGATCTTCTGGGTCCCGAACCACGCGGCTTCCGGCTGGATCTTCGTCGGAGCCTATTGTCTCTGGCGGGCGGACGCCTTGCGGGTCCCATCGCTCGCCGTGATCTTCGGTCTCTGCGTGTTCTGGTCGCCTCTGAGCATGATCGGCGCCGTGCCGTTCCTGATCGGCGCCCTGCTGAGGGATCTGCCCCGAGGCCGCGTCACGGTTCGATCGTCGGCGATTGCGGCGCTGGCGGGTCTCGGGCTGATCCCGGTCGCCCTCTACCTCGGTTCGGACGCCGCGCGCGTTCCGCACGGCCTGCACGAACTGAGCGACCTCTTCGTCATCCGCTACGTCCTCTTCGTCGCCCTCGAACTCGGGCCGGCCCTCATCGTGCTGGGGCTCGCACGCGACCGGATCGCGACCACCTCACGGGGCTTCCGGAGCGAGATCCTGCTCATCGTCGGATTGCTGCTGCTCGTACCGCTCTACCGGCTCGGAGGGACCGATTTCGTGATGCGGGCGTCGATCCCCGCTCTGGCGCTGCTGGCCCTGCGCGTCGGCGCGGCGGTCTCAGGCACGAGCATCGCTCGGGCGGCCATCGCCTGCACCCTGCTGGGAGTGGGTGCCGTCACGCCGCTGTACGAACTCGGCCGGGCCTTGCGCGAACCCGCCTTCGCGATCAGCGGATGCGATCTTCTGGCCGCCGCCCGGACCCCGCCCAACGACGGACCGCTCTTCCACTACCTCGCACGGCTCGATGTCGTGCAGGCGAGCCTTGCCGGCCGCGTTCTGGCGATGCCCGCGACGATGCTGCGGCCGGAACCGCGCGGCCCGTGCTGGCCGGATCGCGTCCGGGAGGGCGCCGCTCCCCTGCCCTGACGCGTGATGTCCGACGTCCCGCAGTGAGAGCAGGCCGCTTCGGCGCGATCCTCATCCCGGACGATGCCCGGTGACGGTGTAGCCGAGGCAATCCTCGCCCCAATCGGACCGCAGCGACAGGGTGCCGATCGTGGCGAGCAGGCCGAGGACCGGCAGCAGGGCGATGCCGAGGCTGCGCCGCGCCGTGCGGCGAAGCGGGTTTCCGTCCGCGTCCAGCAGGAGGGTGAGCCCGAGCGCCATGCCCTTGTAGCAGGCCACGGTGAGCGGATTGCCCCGCGCCGTGACGCGGATGCGATCGAACCCGGCCTGACGAACACCGGCATCCGGGCCGGCCCGCACAGGGAATCCAGCCATGCCGGAACATCCTTAAGATCGGCTAACACCGGTCGGCGCCTTCGCGGCAGCCCTGGCCCCGGCGTTGCGTCGCGGGGCGGAGCCGTGAGAAAGCGGGTCCCCGCTCTGGCTGCCGGAGGATCCATGCGCACCGAGACGCCCCAGACGATCCGGCTGGAGGATTACCGGCCGAGCGACCACCTGATCGACCGGGTCGATCTCGACATCCGCCTCGCGCCCCACGACACCCGCGTGACGGCCACGCTCGCGATCCGCCCGAACCCGGCGGGCGAGGCCGGCGCCCCCCTCGTCCTCGACGGCGACGACCTGACCCTCCTCGGCCTCGAACTCGACGGGCAGGCGCCGCCCGAGGAGGCTTTCGCCGCGACGCCCTCCAGCCTGACCCTGCACCGGCCGCCGCAGCGGCCCTTCGTCCTTCGGATCGAGACCCAGATCGACCCGACCGCCAACACCAAGCTGATGGGCCTCTACCGCTCGAACGGCGTCTACTGCACCCAGTGCGAGGCGGACGGCTTCCGGCGCATCACCTACTTCCTCGACCGGCCGGACGTGCTGTCGGTCTACACGACCCGGATCGAGGCGGGACGCGAGGAAGCCCCGGTTCTGCTCGGCAACGGCAACCCGGGCGAGGCGGGCCCGGTCGCGGGGACGGACCGGCACTTCGCCGTCTGGCACGATCCGCACCCGAAACCCGCCTATCTCTTCGCCCTCGTCGGCGGACGGCTCGACCGGGTGGCGACCCGCTTCACGACGATGGAGGGACGCGGGGTCGACGTCGCCGTCTACGTCGAGCCCGGCAGGGGCTCCCGCGCCGGCTACGCCCTCGACGCGGTCGTGCGCTCCATGCGCTGGGACGAGGAGGCGTTCGGCCGCCCCTACGACCTCGACGTGTTCAGCGTCGTCGCCGTGTCCGATTTCAACATGGGGGCGATGGAGAACAAGGGCCTCAACATCTTCAACGACAAGTACGTTCTCGCCGATCCCGAGACGGCGACCGACACCGACTACGCCAACATCGAGGCGATCATCGCCCACGAGTACTTTCACAACTGGTCGGGCAACCGCGTCACCTGCCGGGACTGGTTCCAGCTCTGCCTGAAGGAGGGCCTGACGGTCTTCCGCGATCAGGAATTCTCCTCCGACATGCGCTCGCGCGCCGTGCACCGGATCGGTGAGGTCCGAACCCTGCGCGCCCGCCAGTTCCCCGAGGATGCGGGCCCCCTCGCCCATCCGGTCCGGCCGAGGGCCTATGCCGAGATCAACAACCTCTACACGGCGACCGTCTACGAGAAGGGCGCCGAGATCGTGCGGATGCTCAGGACCCTCCTCGGGCCCAGGACCTTCCGGGCCGGCATGGACCGCTACTTCGCCGAGAACGACGGCCGGGCCGCCACCGTCGAGGATTTCCTCGCTTCCTTCGCCGCCGAGAGCGGGCGCGACCTGTCCGCCTTCGCCCGCTGGTACGAGCGGCCCGGCACGCCGCGGGTGACGGCGGAGGGCAGCTACGACGCGTCCGCGCGCCGATACACCCTGAGCCTGCGCCAGAGCCTGCCCGGCGGGGACGGCACGCCCCTCGTGATCCCCGTGGCCCTCGGTCTCGTGGGCGGGTCCGGCCCGCTCGAATCCACCTGCCCGCGGGTCTCGGACGGAGTGTTCGTGCTGGAGGAGGCCTCGGACGCGCTCACCTTCGAGGCGGTCTCCGAGCCGCCGGTACCCTCCCTGTTCCAGGGCTTCTCGGCACCCGTGCGCCTCGAGATCGCGCTCGACGATGCCGAGCGGCTGGCCCTGCTGCGGCACGATTCCGACCCGTTCAACCGCTGGCAGGCGGCCCAGAGCGTGGCGATGCGCCTCCTCCTCGACCGCGCAGCCGCCGGCAGCCCCGAGGCCGACGAGGCGGGGCCCTCTGCCCAGGCCTACGCTGCGGCGCTCGGCGGCCTTCTCGACACCGAGGCCCTCGCGGACCCGGCCTTCGCCGCCCTCGTCCTCGGCCTGCCGGGCGAGGGGGAGATCGCCAATGAGATCGGCCGCGACGTCGATCCGGACGCCGTGCACCGCGCGCGGCAGACCCTGCGGCGGCATCTCGGACGAAGCCTTCGCGGCCGCCTCTCCGGACTGCGCGAGGCGCTGGCGCCGGCCGACGGAGGTCCCTTCAGCCCGGACGCCGCCTCGGCCGGGCGCCGGGCGCTCGCCAACGCGGCCCTCGACCTCATCGCCGCGGCCGATCCTGCGGCCGGGACCGAGCTCGCCGAAGCGCAGCTCGCCGCCGCCACCAACATGACGGATCGGCTCGCCGCGCTCTCGACCCTGGCCCTGATCCCCGGTCCGGCACGGGAGAGAGCCCTGGAGAGCTTCGGCACCCGCTACGCCGAGGAGCCCCTCGTCCTCGACAAGTGGTTCGCGATCCAGGCCACGATCCCCGAAGAGGGGACCCTCGCCCGGATCGCCCGGCTGCAGCGCCACCCCGCCTTCTCGATGACGAATCCGAACCGGGTCCGCGCCCTGATCGGCAGCTTCGGCCTTGGCAACCCGACGCAGTTCGCACGGCTCGACGGGGCCGGCTTCGCCCTCCTCGCCGGGACCGTCGAGGCACTCGACCGCACGAATCCGCAGATCGCGGCGAAGCTTCTCACGACCTTCAATTCCTGGCGCCGGCTGGAGCCCGCAAGATCTTCCAAGGCCGGGGAAATTCTGTCCGGGATGCGGTCCCGCGAGGGCCTCTCGCGCGATGTCGCCGACATCCTCACGCGCACCCTCGGCACGCCGTTAACACATTCTTAACGCTGGAAAATTTCGATTCGGGCAGAGCGCGAACCCGCCGGCAACAGGGGTCCGTTCTGTCAAGCCGGGCGCCGAGAAAGCCGTGGACAAGTTGGCCGCTCGGATGATCATATATCCTTGATTCGGGGCGAGCGTTCTTCCGCCCCGGACCTTCACCGAGAGCGACGAGGTTCGGCTATGCCGGAGGCGGATTCCGCTTCCCTCTCCGCGCGCGCGGACACGATTCTTGGCATCCACCGCCCCTCGCGTGCGACCCACGCCCGCTTCGTGCGGGCCGAGACCTGGCTGCGCTATGCCGTCCCCGCGCTGCTGGCGACCTTCCTGGCCTGCCTCGGCGGTGTCGCGGCCCTGCATCTCCAGGTGCAGCGGGACGAGGTCCTGCACCGGACGGCCGGGGAGATCGAGACCTTCGCGCGCCTCGCCGCCGCCGCCCTGCCCGCGGCCCTCGAGCAGCGCGAGGTCCCCGGCCGCCTCGACGCCCTGCTGCCGCAGGGCTCGCTGCATGGCGGGCGGCAGATCCTGATCGTCACCCCGGGCGAGCAGATCATCGCCGCCCATCCCGCGCTGCCGGGATCCGTCACCCGGCTGCCCGAGGTGCTCGGCGAGGTCCAGGCCCTCAGCGTGCTGGCCGAGCGGGCCGGCGTGATGAGCGTCACCCTGCCCAGCGGCGGGAGCGCGCTCGCGACCATGCACCGCCTGCCCGGCGCGGGCGCCGCGCGCGTCGCGGTGGTCCAGCCCCTGGACGAGGCGCTCGCCGCCTGGAGCGAGCGCGCCCGCAACCAGGCGATCCTGCTCGGTGCGGCCGGCCTCGTCATCATCGGCATCGCGGTGGCCTACGGCCTGCAGACCCGGCGCGCGCACGCGGTCGACAAGCTCTGCGAGCAGATCAAGCAGCGCCTCGATACGGCGCTCGGGCGCGGCGGCTGCGGCCTGTGGGACTGGGACATCCCGCGTGGGCGCATCTACTGGTCGGATTCGATGTACGCGCTGCTCGGCTACCGCCGGGAGCGCGAGTTCCTCTCCTTCGGCGACGTCAATGCCCTGGTCCATCCGGACGATGGCGACCTCTACAGCCTCGCCCGCGGGCTCGCCGCCAACCAGATCACGGTGGACCACGCGTTCCGCATGCGCCGGGCCGACGGCGCCTACGTCTGGTTGCGCACCCGCGCCGAGATCGTGCCGGATCCGGGCGACGGCGGCCGACACCTCGTCGGCATCGCCGTCGACGTCACCGAGCAGCACAACCTCGTGGAATCGACCGCCACCGCCGACATGCGCCTGCGCGACGCGGTCGAGGCGATCTCGGAGGCGTTCGTCCTGTGGGACACGAGCAACCGTCTCGTGCTCTGCAATTCGAAGTTCCGTCACCTGCACGCGCTGAGCCCCGAGGACGCGCAGCCCGGGCGCCGCTACGGGGAGATCATGGGCCGGGGCGTGCTGCCGCGGGTCCGGCGGGAATTGCCGGATGCGGAGCACGCGGGCGCCACCTCGCGCACCTTCGAGGCCGAACTCGCGGACGGCCGCTGGCTGCAGATCAGCGAGCGGCGGACCAAGGACGGCGGCTACGTCTCGGTCGGCACCGACATCACCAACCTGAAACGACACCAGGAGCAGCTCGTCGCCTCGGAGCGCGAGCTGATCGAGACGGTCAAGGACCTCAAGCGCTCCCGCCGCACCCTCGAATTGCAGACCCAGCAGCTCGCCGACCTCGCGGAGCGCTACCTCGACCAGAAGGCCTCCGCCGAGGGCGCCAACCAGGCGAAGTCCGAGTTCCTGGCCAACATGAGCCACGAGCTGCGCACGCCGCTCAACGCCATCATCGGCTTCGCCGAGCTCATGGAGACGGAGGTCTACGGGGCGCTGGGCTCGCCGCGCTACGCCGAGTATTGCCGGGACATCCGCTCCAGCGGCAATTACCTGCTGTCGGTCATCGACGACATCCTGAACATGTCGCGCATCGAGGCGCACCGCGTGAAGCTGGTGCGGAAGGATCTGAACGTGGACGCGGCGGTGAAGAGCGCGATCAAGCTCGTCGCCGAGCCCGCACGGGCGAAATCCCTCGCGATCAGCGTCGATCTGAGCCCCGGCCTGCGCCTTCTCGCCGACGAGCGGGCGCTGCAGCAGATCCTCGTCAACCTCATGCAGAATGCAGTGAAGTTCACCCCCGCCGAGGGGCGCCTCATGGTGCGCGCCCGCTCGTCCGGCGATCACGTCCACCTCTACATCGAGGACAGCGGCATCGGCATCCCGAAAGCGGCACTGCCGAAGCTCGGCGCGCCCTTCGCGCAGGTCGAGACCAACCTCACCCGCAGCCACAACGGATCGGGCCTCGGCCTCGCGATCGCGCGCTCGATGGCCGAGTTGCACGGCGGCTCGCTCCGCATCCGCTCGGAGGAAGGGCTCGGCACGGTCGTCCTCGTCCGCCTGCCCGCCCCGACGCAGGAGCGCCTCCGGGCTCTCGCCGCCGAGGAAGCCTCGCAGCAGACCGTCGCGGCGCTCCGCGAAGCCTCCGGCGCGAGCCTGCGCCCAAGCCCCGTCCAGCCGGCAGTGGTGTAAGAGGGGGGAAACACAGGTCCCCTCGCGCGCCCGGACGAGACCCCGAGGTCTCCGCGCGCAACCTCGCGATCCTGAGCCCCTATCTCAGCAGCCGTTCGAACAGCGCCCTCACCTCCGCCCGCTCCGCGTCGAGGCGCGCGGTCAGTGCCCGAGCGTCCGGCATTCCGGTGGCGGTGGCGAGCCGCGCGAGCGCGACGGGTGAGGCCGCGGTCGGGTCGCCCTCGACCATCAGGCGCTGCCAATGGTGCACGTCGTCGAGCAGGCGGTAGGCGGCGCAGAGGCGCTCGGCCGCGTCCTCGCTCAGAAGCCCGTGACCCGCCGCGCGGCGCAGGACGCCGGGCGCGTCGAGGCCGGCGAGGTCGGGATGGGCCGCCGCGTGGCCGAGCACCAGCGCCTGGGCCAGGAAGTCGAGGTCGAGGAGGCCGCCGGGCGCGAGCTTCAGGTCGAGGGGCCCGCCATCGCCCTTCTCGCGCGCGACGAGGGCGCGCATCTCGCGCACCGCCCGGTTCACGGAAGCCGGATCGCGCGACTGGCAGACGATGGCCCGGATCACCTCCGCCACCTCGGCGCCGAGATCCGGGTCTCCCGCGATCACCCGGGCGCGGGTCAGCGCCATGTGCTCCCAGAGCTCGGCCTCCTCCAGGCCGTAGCTGCGGAAGCTGCGCAGCTGTGCCGCGATCATGCCCTGACCGCCGCCGGGCCGCAGGCGCAGATCCACCTCGTAGAGCCCGCCGCGGCGCGTCGGCACGGTGAGCGCCGCGACGAGGCGCTGCGTCAGCCGGTTGTAGGCGACCGCCGCGTCGAGGGGACGGGGGCCGGTGCTGGTGCGGTTCTCCGGGTCGAAATCATAGAGCACCACGAGGTCGAGGTCGGATTCCGCCGTGAGCTGGCGCGAGCCGAGGCGCCCGAAGCCCAGCACCGCGATGCGTCCACCCGGCACCGTGCCGTGATCGGCGCGGAAGGCGTCCGAGACGGCATGGAGGGAGGCGGCCACGGCCGCCTCCGCGATGCCGGCGAAGGCGTGGCCCGCGCCTTCGGGGGTCAGGATGCCCGAGAGAAGGCGCGCCCCCGTGACGAAGCGGAGCTGGCGCGCGGCGTCGCGGCTGCGGTCGAGAAAATCCTCGTGGCTGCCCGGCGCGCCGACGAGACTGCGATACTGAGCGGCAAGCCCGGCCGGATCGGTAGCCGGATCGACGAAGGCGGGATCGATCACCGCGTCGAGGACGTGGGGGCTGAAGGCGACCGTGTCGGCGAGCCGCGGCGCGGTGCCGAGGAGGTCGGCGAAGAGGAGCCGCAGGCGCTCGTGCGAGCGCAGGATGGTGAGGAGTTCCACCGCCGCCGGCATCCGCCCGAAGGCGCGGTCGAGGGCATCGAGGGCGGCGTCGGGGTCCGGCGTGCCGCCGAGCGCCTGCATCAGGGCCGGCACCAGTTCGGTCAGCACCTCCCGCGCGCGGGGGCTGCGCACGGCGGGACGGCGCCCGAAATGCCAGCCTCGCACGGTCTCGGCCGCCCGCTCCGGCTCGCGGAATCCGAGGGCTCTCAGGGTCTGCAGGGTCGCCGGGTCGTCGCCGGTGCCGCTGAACACGAGGTCGCCGACCTCGGCCGAAAGGTCGGGTTCGGCCTCGAACAGCAGGGCGTAATGGGCCTGCACCCGCCGCGCGTGCTGGAGGAGCGCGGCCTCGAAATCCGGCAGCCCGGGAAAACCCGCGAAGCGCGCGAAGCTCTCAAGTTCGTTCGGATCCGCCGGCAGGCGCTGGGTCTGCTCGTCGCGGACCATCTGGAGGCGATGCTCGACCGTGCGCAGGAAGTCGTAGGCGGCCCTCAACGCGTCGCGGGCCTCCGAACCGATCCAGCCCTCCTCGGTGAGGCTGCCCAGCATCTCGATGGTGCGCCGCCCCCGCAGGGCGGTCCGGCGGCCGCCGAAGACGAGTTGCTGCGTCTGCACGAAGAACTCGATCTCCCGGATGCCGCCGCGCCCGAGCTTGATGTCGTGGCCCGCCACCGCGATCGTGTCGTGCCCGCGCACCGCGTGGATCTGCCGCTTCATGGCGTGCACGTCGGCGATCGAGGCGAAATCGAAGTACTTGCGCCAGATGAAAGGCCGGAGATCGGCGAGGAAGCGTTCGCCCGCCGGGATATCGCCGGCGATGGCGCGGGCCTTGATGAAGGCCGCCCGCTCCCAGTTCTGCCCCAGCGTCTCGTAGTAGGTGTAGGCGGAGTTGAGGCTCATCGCCGTCGGCGTCGATCCGGGATCGGGCCGCAGCCGGTAATCGACCCGGTGCACGTAGCCGTCCGCCGTGCGCTCCTGCAGGAGCTTGGCGACGCCCTGCGCGAGTCGGCTGAAGAACGGCGTCGGCTCCAGCCCCTCCTTCAGCGGCGCAGTCTCGGGATCGAAGAACACGACGAGATCGATGTCGCTCGAATAGTTCAACTCGTGGGCGCCGAGCTTGCCGAGGCCGAGCACGACGAGGCCGGAGCCCGTCTGCGGCTCGGCCGCCTCGCGCGGCCGGTAGCGACCGGCCTCGGCCGCCTGGATCAGCAGGGCGTCGAGGGCTGCGGAGACCGAGGCGTCGGCGAAGTCGGACAGGGCGCGGGTGACGGTGGCCAGCGGCCAGAGGCCGCCGATATCGGCGAGCGCCACGAGAAGGGCGTGGGCGGCGCGGTTCTCGCGCAGGCGCCGACCGACCGCCTCGAGGTCGACGGCGCCCCCGTCGGGCCGGCCGGCCGCCCGCTGGTCGGCGATGATCTCGGCGACGCGCGTCTCTGGGTTCGTGCCGAGGAGATGCGCGAGGCGCTCCGGGTCGCGGGACGCGAGTTGCCACAGGAAGGGGGAATGGTCGGCCAGCGCGAGGAGATGGGCCCTCACGACGCCCGCGAGATACCGCTTCGGAAGTGCCTCGGCGATGTCGGCGAGCCGCGCCTCGGCCCCCGTGGGATCCGAGAGGGGGGGCGCCGCGCCGAGACGCTCCGCCAGGATCCCCCGCGCGCTGCCGTGTTCACTCATGCCCGTTCGCCCTCGCTGCGGACGGGCAGAGTTACCACGACGGCGAGGCCCGGGTCATTGTCCCTCAGGGCAATGGACCCCTGGTGCAGGCGCACCACCGCCGCGACGAGGCTGAGCCCGAGCCCGAAACCGGGCCGGGTCCGCGCCTCCTCCAACCGCACGAACCGGTCGAGCACCCGGGCGCGGTCGGCCTCCGGGATGCCGGGACCGTGATCGGCGACCGTGATCGCGATGTCGGGGCCGCTGCGCCGGGCCGCGACGCTGATGTGGGGCTGGCCCCCAGCCCCGTACTTGATCGCGTTGTCGATGAGGTTGGCGAGCGCCTGCCCGATCAGCTCCCGGTTGCCGTCGAGGACGAGCCCGTCCTCGGTCCGCACCGCGAGGACGAGGCCGCGCTCCTCCGCAAGTGCCTCGTAGAGCTCGCCGACTTCCTGCACCGTGCGGCCGATATCGAGGGGCGCCAGGGTCTCGCGGGCGTTGCGGGCCTCCAGCCGCGCGATCATCAGGAGCGCGTTGAAGATCCGGATCAGGCCGTCGCTCTCCTCGATCACCGACTCGATCGCAGCGCGCAGATCCTCGGGGGTGCGGGCCGTGCGCAGGGCCTCGTCGGCACGGTTGCGCAGGCGCGTCAGCGGCGTCTTCAGGTCGTGGGCGATGTTGTCCGAGACCTCGCGCAGGCCCCGCATCAGCTCGCCGATCCGCTCCAGCATCTCGTTGAGGTTCTGGGCGAGCCGGTCGAGTTCGTCGCCGTTGCCGGCGACCCTCAGGCGCCCGTCGAGGTCGCCCGCCATGATGGTGCGGGTCGTCTCCGTCATGTCGTCGACACGCTTGAGGACGCGGCGCGCCACGAACCAGCCGCCGACCACGCCGAGCAGCACGACGAGGGCGAGCGAGGAGCCGAAGGTCCGGGTGATCACGGCGCGCAGCCGATCCCGCTCCTCGACGTCGCGGCCGACGAGGAGGCGGAAGCCGCCGGGCAGGGTGAAGATGCGCACGATCGCCCGGTGGTCGTAGCCGCCTCCCTCGCCGCTTCGGGCGTAGTTCGCCTCCGTCTGGCCGGGCGACGCGAGAAGCCGTGCGGGCACCTCGCCGACATTGCCGACCACGTGCTCGCCGGCCGCTGTCGTCACGAGGTAAAGGGAGGCGCCGGGCTCGCGGGAGCGGCGCTCGACCACAGCGATGAGGCGGCGCAGGCCGCCCGCATTGTACTGCTCGGACAGGCCGTTGATCTCGGCGTCGATCGTCGAGACGATCTGGTCGTCGAGGACGCGCCGCGCGTTCCAGGCGACGTAGCCGAGGGCGAAGAAGGCGAAGGCCGCGAAGACGACGAGGTAGGCGAGCGACAGCTTGAAGGCCGTCGTGCGGAACAGCTTGCCGAGGCGCGCCGGCAGGTTCTCCGGAGGGGGCAGCGTCCGCGCGCTCATCGGGGACGCCTCAGCCACGCGGCCTCACGAGGCGCGGGCCTCCTCGGCCCGGACCATGTAGCCGGCGCCCCGCACCGTGTGGATCATCGGATGCTCGAAGCCCTTGTCCACCTTGGCGCGCAACCGCGAGACATGAACGTCGATCACGTTGGTCTGCGGGTCGAAATGATAGTCCCAGACGTTCTCAAGCAGCATCGTGCGCGTCACGACCTGTCCCGCATGGCGCATCAGGTATTCCAAGAGGCGGAATTCGCGGGGCTGCAGCACGATCTCGCGGCCCGCCCGCGTGACCCGATGCGAGAGGCGGTCGAGTTCGAGGTCGGCGACCCGGTAGGCCGTGGGCTCGGCGGAGCCGGGCGCGGCGGCGCGGCGGCGCGCCAGCACCTCGGTGCGGGCGAGGAGTTCGGAGAAGGCGTAGGGTTTCGGCAGGTAGTCGTCGCCGCCGGCGCGCAGGCCCTTGACCCGGTCGTCGACCTGGCCGAGCGCCGAGAGGATCAGGACCGGGGTGCCGACGCCCTGCTCGCGCAAGGAGCGGATCAGGGAGAGGCCGTCGAGCTTCGGGAGCATCCGGTCGACGATGAGCACGTCGTAGTCGCCCTCCCGCGCGAGCGCGTAGCCGTCGAGGCCGTCCTGCGCGGGGTCGGCGACGTGGCCGGCCTCGCGGAAGGCCTTCACGAGATAGGCGACGGCCTCGCGGTCGTCCTCGATGATCAGGAGACGCATGGGAATGCTCAATAGGGCGCCCTGCCGGCTTCGGGAAGGCGCCCTCCCCTGTCCCGCCCCATCCGGAGCCGCAGCATCGCCGAGCGCGCCTTACGCGCCGCTCGCCGGCGGATGACGAATGGTTAAGGATGGGGGGCCGGTCGCGTCGCTTGCCCGCAACGCGAGACGGGCCGCGTCCCGTTTGGGAAGCGGCCCGTCTCGATCTCGATGGTCTGAGCGACGTGATCGTGTCGAGGGAATGGTGTGTTCTGCTGTTGGCAGGCCTGGCGGCGACCGACTCTCCCGTGTCTTGAGACACAGTACC
>NZ_SMNT01000024.1 GCF_004348265.1 Methylobacterium segetis | reverse complement strand
GGCGGGCGCCCCCGCGATCGACCGGTCCGGTCGGCTCGCCGGCCTGGTCGCCCGGTTTCCCGCCTCGCCGCGCCTCGTCGCGGGCATCGTGCCGCCGACGAGCTATCCGCTGGTGGCGGGCTCCGCCGTCGCGGCATTTCTCGCCGAGAACGGCCTTCGGCCGGGCGCGGGGTCCGGCGCAGGGCCGGACGGCGCGGCGGCGAGCCTCGGCGCCGCCGCCGCGCCGGTGGCGAGCGCCGTCGTGGCGATCACCTGCCCGCGCTGAGCCGCGCCGTCAGACCCGGCCGGTGACGAGGAGCACGATCAGGATGATGACGAGCAGGCCGCCGAGGCCGAAGCTCGGGCCCCGGTAGGCGCCGCCGCCGAGGAAATTGCCGCCGCCGAGGACGATCAGGATCAGGATGATGAGGAGGATGGTGGTCAGCGTCATGGAAAGCGGTCTCCGCGGCCCGCGAGGCGCGAGCTTGACCGTTCCAACGTCGCAGGGATGATTTCTGTTCAAGCTTCGTGTGAAGCCTCAACAGAAATCGTCTTTTTCGCTCAGGCGCGCCAGTCCGGCAGCGGGTCCGCGGGGGCCGAGAGCCAGTCCGGGACCGGCAGGCCCCGCTCCGTCAGGAAGGCGGGGTTGAACAGCTTCGAGGCGTAGCGGGCCGCGCCGTCACACAGGATGGTCGCGATCGTGTGGCCGGGACCGAGTTCGCGGGCGAGCCGGATCGCCCCGGCCACGTTGATGCCCGACGAGCCGCCGAGCGACAGGCCCTCCTCGCGCATCAGCCGGAACACGATCTCGAGCGCCTCCCCGTCCGGGATGCGGAAGGAGAGGTCCGGCCGGAACCCGTCGAGGTTGCCCGTCACCCGGCCCTGGCCGATCCCCTCGGTGATCGAGGAGCCCTCGGCCTTGAGGGTGCCGGTCGTGTAATAGGCGTGGAGCGCCGAGCCCTCGGGGTCCGAGAGCGCGATCCGCACGTCGGGATTGCGGGCCCTGAGGGATTCCGCGACGCCGGCGAGCGTCCCTCCGGTGCCGGCGGCGCAGACGAAGCCGTCGATGCGCCCCTCCGTCGCCGCGTGGATCTCGGGGCCGGTCCCCTCGGCATGGGCGCGGCGGTTGGCGACGTTGTCGAACTGGTCGGCGAAGAAGGCGCCGGCGGGCTCCGTGGCGGCGAGCCGCTCGGCGAGGCGGCGGGCGACGTGGACGTAGTTGTTCGGGTTGGCGAAGGGGACGGCCGGCACCTCGACGAGGCGGGCGCCCGCGAGCCGCAGGGTCTGCTTCTTCTCCTCCGACTGGGTCTCGGGGATGACGATGAGCGTGCGGTAGCCGCGCACGCTCGCCACCAGGGCGAGGCCGATGCCGGTATTGCCCGCCGTGCCCTCGACGATGGTGCCGCCGGGCCGGATCAGCCCGCGCGCCTCCGCGTCCTGCACGATGGCGAGGGCCGCCCGGTCCTTCACCGAGAGGCCGGGATTCAGGAATTCCGCCTTGCCGAGGATGGTGCAGCCGGTCTCCTCGGAGGCGCGGCGCAGGCGGATGAGCGGCGTGCCGCCGATGGCGGCGAGGACGTCGGGTCGGGGATGGGTCAGGCTCGTTTCTCCGAGATCGTGGCGGGCGGCGGAACGGGCCGCCCGAGCCGCCGCGCCGCGGCGATCCACGTGTCGATGGCATCCGCCACGTTCGCCTCGACGCTGTCCCAATCGTCAGCGTCCGACGTGCAGCCGGGCAGATCCGGAACGGTGGCGATCAGGTACCCACCTTCCTCGGGAGGAGCCCGGCCGATCTCCACAAAGTAGTCACGCACCAGCATCTTGCGCCCCTCTTACCGCATCCACGAAGGCGACGAAGGCCCTGATGTAATGGGGTCGCACCGGCCTGCGAGCCGGCACGGTCAGGATCGCCGCCTCGCTCGGATGCGAGAGGTCGTAATGTGACCCCCGGGCCGGGGGAACGCAATCGATGCCATAGGCCCGGCAGATCATGGCGATGTCCTCGATCGTCCAGTCTCCGACCGGGTTCCGGCGCATCCGGTCGAGGCGCTTCTCGGCCTGTCCCACGCCGGATCGCTCCCCCGAATCGCGTGTCTGATCTGGGACGATCGTCTCATGGTCGCGCCGTTCCGCAAGGCCGCTCAGGCGAAGACGTAGCCCCCGTTGATGCGCAGGCCCACCGGGCGGCCCGCGGCGTAGCGGTCGCCGTCGAAATCCTCCACCACGACGAGGCGCCCGTCCGGCCGCTCGACCTCGACCCGCTGGCGGCCCTGGCTGCGATGGGAGGCGCGCACCGTGCCGGAGAGATGCGCCTCGGCCGGATCGACGAACTGGAGCTGCCAGGGCCGCACGTAGAGCCGCGCCGGGCCGATCACCCCGCGGGGCGCGACGGCGGGCGTCGGCCGCCCGTCCACGAGGACCCGCTCGCCCTCGACGATGGCCTCGAACTCGACCGAATCCCCGAGGAACTTCAGCACCGTGGCCGAGGCCGGCCGGTCCTGCACCTCGTCGGGGGTGCCGACTTGCTCCAGGCGGCCCTTGTCGAGGACGGCGACCCGGTCGGAGAGTTCGAGCGCCTCGTCCTGGTCGTGGGTGACGAAGATCGTGGTCTGGCCGGTGCGGTCGTGGATCTCGCGCAGCCAGCGGCGCAGGTCCTTGCGCACCTGCGCGTCCAGCGCCCCGAAGGGCTCGTCGAGGAGGAGCACCCGGGGCTCGACGGCGAGCGCCCGGGCGAGCGCGATGCGCTGGCGCTGGCCGCCCGAGAGCTGGGACGGGTAGCGGTCGGCGAAGCCCGACAGCTTGATGAGGTCGAGGAGGTCGCCGACGCGCTTGCGGATCTCGGCCTTGCCCGGCCGCTCCGAGCGCTTCCGGGCGTTGAGCCCGTAGGCGATGTTGTCGGCCACGCTCATGTGCTTGAACAGGGCGTAGTGCTGGAACACGAAGCCCACCGCCCGCTGCTGCACCGGCAGGCCGGTGGCGTCGTCGCCCCCGAACAGGACGCGGCCGCGGTCGGGGAAGTCGAGCCCCGCGATGATGCGCAGGAGCGTCGTCTTGCCCGAGCCCGAGGGGCCGAGGAGGCCGAGCAACTCGCCCGCCCGCACGTCGAGGTGGAAATCGTGCAGGACGGCCGCCGTGTCGAAGGTCTTCGACAGGCCCTCGACCCGGATCGCCGTGGATCCGGCCCGGTCCAGCGCGCCGCTAGTGCCGGCCGCCGGCCGCGAGGTCCCCGGCGTAGCGCCATTCCAGGACGGATTTGATGACGAGGGTGACGAGGGCGAGTCCGGCGAGGAGGGAGGCGACGGCGAACGCGCCAACGAAATTGTATTCATTGTAGAGGATCTCCACGTGGAGCGGGAGCGTGTTGGTCAGTCCGCGGATATGGCCGGACACCACCGAGACGGCGCCGAACTCGCCCATCGCGCGGGCATTGCAGAGGAGGACGCTGTACAGGAGCCCCCAGCGGATGTTGGGCAGCGTCACCGTCCGGAAGGCGTGCCAGCCGGAGGCCCCGAGGGTGAGGGCCGCCTCCTCCTCCGCCGTGCCCTGCTCCTGCATCAGCGGAATCAGTTCGCGGGCGATGAAGGGGAAGGTGACGAAGATCGTGGCGAGCACGATGCCCGGCACCGCGAAGATGATCTGGATGCCGTGCTCGATGAAGAACGCCCCGAACAGGCCCTGCGAGCCGAAGACGAGCACGTAGATCATCCCCGAGACGACCGGCGAGACCGAGAAGGGCAGGTCGATCAGGGTGATCAGCAGGCTCTTGCCCGGGAATTCGAACTTGGCGATGGCCCAGGCCGCCGCCACCCCGAAGACGAGGTTGAAGGGCACGCTGATCGCCGCGACCGTGAGCGTCAGGCGGATCGCGGAGCGCGCGTCGGGCTCCGCGAAGGCCTCGAAATAGGCCGCCCAGCCGCGGGCCAGCGCCTGCGCGAAGACGGTGAGCAGCGGCAGCACCAGGAACAGCGCGAGGAACAGGATCGCGATGCCGGTGAGCAGCCAGCGCACGCCCCGCCCCTCGGAGATGACGCTGCGCGGGCGGGGCGCGGCCGCCGCTTCGAGCGTGATGCCCTCAGACATAGCCGAACCTCCGCCGGCTCCAGGCCTGGATCAGGTTGATGACGAGCAGGGTCAGGAACGAGATCCCGAGCATGATCGTGGCGATGGCGGCCGCCCCCGCGTAGTCGAACTCGGAGAGCTTGATGACGATGAGGAGCGGCGCGATCTCGGAGACGAAAGGGAGGTTGCCCGCGATGAAGATGATCGAGCCGTACT
The DNA here is from genome assembly GCF_004348265.1 of Methylobacterium segetis. Classification (GTDB taxonomy): domain Bacteria; phylum Pseudomonadota; class Alphaproteobacteria; order Rhizobiales; family Beijerinckiaceae; genus Methylobacterium; species Methylobacterium segetis. Next base: position 54,216 of record NZ_SMNT01000024.1, on the reverse strand, counting down.
CCCCGACGCCGCGGGCGAAGGCGAGCGCGAAGCCCGTCAGCACCGCCGGGATCAGGGGCGGCAGCACCACCCGGGTCAGCGTCAGCAGGCGCTTGGCCCCGAGGGTGGCGGAGGCCTCCTCGACCTCCTTGTCGATCTCGGCGATCAGCGGCTGCACCGTGCGCACGGCAAACGGCAGGCCGATGAAGACCATGGCGATGAAGATCCCGATCGGCGTGTAGGCCGCCTGGATGCCGACCTTGGCGAGCTGCGCGCCGACGAGCCCGTTCGGCGCGTAGAGGGAGGCCAGCGCGATGCCGGCCACCGCCGTCGGCAGGGCGAAGGGCAGGTCGACGGCGGCGTCGACGATCCGGCGGCCGGGGAAGTCGTAGCGGGTCAGCACCCAGGCGACGACGAAGCCGAACACCGAGGCCGTGAGCGCCGCGAGCAGCGACACCCCGAAGCTGAGGCGCAGGGCGCTCGCCACCCGCGGGTCGCGGGCGACATCCCAGATGCCGGACAGGCCGAGGCCCGACGCCCGCGCCACCAGGGCGGCGAGCGGCAGCAGGACCACGAGGCTGAGGCAGGTGAGCGCGTAGCCGAAGGTGAGCCCGAAACCCGGGATCACGCTGGGACGGCGGAAGTGGAACCGCCGAGGAGGCGTCGCGACCATGGGAAGACCCTCAGCGCCCGGCTTTGCTCAGTTGGTCGAACAGCCCGCCGTTGTCGAAGTTCTTCTTCTGGATGTCGTCCCAGTTGCCCTGCAGATCCTCGATCTTGAAGAGCTTAACGTCCGGCAGGAAGGCGAGATCCGCCTTGTCCGCCGCCTCGCGCTTGAGGGGACGGTAGCGGTGCTTGGCGAAGATCGCCTGCGCCTTGTCCGTGTAGAGGAAGGCGAGATAGGCCTCGGCCGCCTTGCGGGTGCCCTTCCGGTCGACGTTGGCGTCGACGAGGGCGACCGGCGGCTCGGCGTAGATCGAGGTCGGCGGCACCACGATGTCGAACTTGTCGGCGCCGAATTCCTGCAGGACGAGGAAGGCCTCGTTCTCCCAGGTCGGCAGCACGTCGCCGAGCCCGCGCTGGGCGAAGGTGACGGTGGAGCCGCGCGCGCCCGTGTCGAGGATCGGCACGTTCTTGTAGATCTGGCCGACGAAGGCGTTGGCCTTCTCGACATCCTTGTCCTGGTTGTAGGCGTAGCCCCAGGCGGCGAGGAAGTTCCAGCGCCCGCCCGCCGAGGTCTTCGGGTTCGGCGTGATCACCTTCACGTCGGGCTTGCCGAGGTCGTTCCAGTCCTTCACGCCCTTCGGGTTGCCCTTGCGGACGAGGAACACCACCGTGGAGGTGTAGGGCAGGCCCTGGTTCGGCTGCTTGTCGCGCCAATCGGCCGGGATCTTCTTCGTGAGCTTGACGATGGCGTCGATGTCGGAGGGGATGCCGAGCGTCACCACGTCGGCATCGACCCCGTCGATCACCGTGCGGGCCTGCGAGCCCGAGCCGCCGTGGGAGGCGCGCACCGTGATGGCCTCGCCCGTCTTCGCCTTCCACTCCTCGGCGAAGGCCGCGTTCACCTCCCGGTAGAGTTCCCGGGTCGGATCGTAGGACACGTTGAGGAGCGCCGTCTCGGCGAGGACCGGGGACGCGAGGCCGAGCGCGGGCGCGAGGCAGGCCGCGAGCAGGAGGCTCCGGATGCGGTGGACCGGGCGTGCGGCTCTCGTCACAGGCATCTGCATCGTGTCGTCCTCTGGAAACGTCGGGGCCGGGGGATGCGCGACGACGATCCGGTCGCTGCACCGCACGGCACGCCTCAGCTTGTCGTTCGTTTTATCGAACATTGTCAAGCCGCGGAGGCGGGGCCTCACGCGACGACCTTCCCCGAAGACGCATCATATCAGAGCGTATCAGCGAGCGCCTTCTCTTATGTGGTCCGACCGGAGAACAAATTTATCGCAGGGCCGATGTTCTATAGAAAGAACACTTCGGAGATCTGCGTGCTTCGCCGCCCTCTCATGACGGGACAAGGGCCGGCATAGGCCCGCACCGGCCGGGTCACCGACCTGCCGGTTGCTGCACTGCGGTAGACATCGGCCGGTCGTCTCGACCTGTGGTTGCGTTTCCGGCAATGCAATCGAATCGGCCGTGCAGGGGCGCTTCCTCAGGCCGCGGACCGGGTGTCCGGCGCGCTCCCCAGGGCAGGAATCCACGCAGGAATCCGCCGCCCTCTCGGCGGCCCAGCCGAGGCGGGATCGCGGAACCCGGGACCGCGGGGCGTCCGCGTGGAGCGAACCCTTGGAGCAGACTCTTGGGGCGTCCTCGCGGGTCGTTTCAGGCCGGGAGGTAGCCCGCGTCCCTGAGGGCGGCCTCGACCGCCTCGAACAGGCCCTCGTCGATCGCGTCCGCGGCGAGGGGGTCCGCGTCGGAATCGTCCGCGAGGTCGTCGGCGCCGGGAGCGGCGCCGAGCGGCGGGAGACCGGTGCGGAGCGCGTTGAGGCCGAACAGGCTGGAGGCCGCGCTCAGCGCTTCGCCGATCGTCACCAGAGCCATCGCTCCCTCCGGGGTCAGGGCCGCGGTCGCGCGGCGCGCAACCGCGGCCACACTGTCCCGGTTCGGCACAGGAGGCAAGCGGCGGCGGGCAAGCGTGGCCGTCCTGCATCGCCGTCAACCTTATCGCGCGCGAGATGGGGAAATCCGGCCGGTGTGGGCGCATCGTGAACCGGTTGCCCCTACAAGCAGGGTGCACCGTACGGTGCCGCACCCCTGGCCTGACATCCGAGCCGAGCCCCAGACGCCATGACCGTGATCGCCCTCGTCCTTGCCGGCAACCTCATGCTGGCCGGCCTGTTCTCCCTCGTCGCCGTCGCGCTGGATTGACGCCGGGCGGCCGCGCCCGGCCCGCGATCAGCCGCCCTCGGGCCCGGCCGCGAGGACGAAGTGCCGGGTCAGCCCGAGGGGGCGGTGGACGCCGCGCGGCTCGCTCAGGAAGGGCAGGCGCGGCCCCGGTCTCGGCAGCACCCTCAGCCGCCACCGCTTCTCGTCGATGAAGCGGAAGCTCAGCCGGCCCGGCCCGTCGATGGCGGGATCGCGCCACGCGCCGGTGGCGTAGGCGCCGCCGAGCCGGGCGGTGTCGAGGATGCGCAGGGCCGGATCGGTCAGCGTGATCGAGAGCGCGTCCTCGAAGGGCACGTCGTCGGTCAGGAAGAAGAGATAGCCCGGGATCGGATCCTGCGCGTCGAGCAGCGCGACCGCTTCGAGCACGAGACCCTCGACCTCGCCGGCGGCCCCTGCCACCGCGACCGAGCTCCGGCCCGGCTGCGCGGGGCCGAGGGCCGCGTGGCGGACCCGATCGGTGCCGAGGAAGCGCATCGGTCAGAACAGCAGGCCGACGCCGAGGGCGGCCGCGGTGCCGCCGACGAAGGCGCCGATCGTGACGCAGACGGGCGCGCCGGGCCCGCAGGCGAGGCCGGCCAGGGCTCCCCCGGCGGCCCCACCGGCGATGCCGCCGCCGAGGATCGCCCCCTCGCGGCGCGCGGCCGCCCAATGGTCCGGGTCGGTGCCGATGTTGTAGACGGCGACCGCGACGGAGACGACGAGCAGGGCGCGCCCGGCCCGGGAGATCCCGCGCATCATCCCGGTCACGCGCGGGTTGGAGCGCCCGGCCGAGTCCACGATCTCGGCGAAGACCTGGTTGCGCTGGCTCACATCGAGCCGGTTGAAATCGGCGCGCTCGCCGAAGAGCCGCACCGTCTTCCGGGCGATCAGCTCGTTGAGCGTCAGCCCCTCGCGCTTGAGCTGCTCGGCGAAGGCGCGGCCGACCGGCGTGCTGCGCGAGCGGATGATCTCCATGGTGGCGTTGCGCAGGCCCCGCGCGCGCTCGGCCGCCGCCTCCCAGGTCAACCGGCCCTGCTGGACGTCGGCGCGCATCTCGGCGGCGAGCCGGCTGATCAGCCGGTCGTAGGTCGCGCGGGCCTGAGCGTCGATCACCATGTGGGCGCCGGCGGCGGCGATGTCGGCTCGCAGGGCCTCGATGGCACGCTCGAAGGCGTAGGCCCTCGAGGCCGTCCGGTCGCTCGTCGCGCCTGCCGCCATGTCCTCAACCGCCCTGCCTTCGTGACGCGACGGCGGCAGGATAGGCGGATCGTGCGCCGCTCACAAAGCGCCCTCGCTCAATATTCCGTCGAGGGAGGCGCGACGATCTCGGGCCGGCGCAGGAATCGGGCGAGGACGGCTTCGAGGCGCGGGCTCGCGGGGGCCGAGAGCGCGTCCGCGTAGAAGGCCTGCAGGCTCAAGCCGAGATGGCGGCGCACGCCGGCGCTCAGCGTCGGGCGCCGCGCCTCGGGCTTCCGATCCGTCGGCATCTTGAGCATGGCCCCGGCCCGTCCTGAGAACCCACGTCGGCGCAGGATGGCCCGGGCATGGTTAACGCCCCGTAACCGGGCGGGCCCGGAGGCGGGGAGCGGCCGCCGCGACTCCGGCATTTACTGTATTCGTCAACACTTTCAGCTCTTCACCATATTCCGCTGTTCGGCTTGAAGCAGCACAGTCCCACTCTTACCGTCCCGGACTGGAGTTTTCGAGGATTTCGGGATGTCTGCACGGTTCATCATCATCGAGGCCATCGAACAGGTTGCGGCGGAGCAGGAGAAGGTTCTCGCTCCCCTGACCGACGACCTCGTGCTGCTCGAATCCGGCCTCGATTCGCTCTGCTTCGCGATCCTAGTGAGCCGCCTGGAGGACGAGCTGGGCGCCGATCCCTTCACCGCCTCCGAGGAGATCGAGTTTCCGGTCACCCTCGGCGATTTCGTGGCCCTCTACGAGGCTGCGCAGGTCGATGAAGCGGCCTGAGCCGCGCTCGCTGCGCGAGGCCCTCGCGCGCGGCACGAGCGCGCCGGGCACGCCACGTCGGCTCGAGGGGATCGCGCACGGCGTCGCGCTGCCCGACCTCCTCGACCTGAGCTGCCTGAACGGCGACGTCGGCGGGCAGCGGGTCCTCCTCGTCATGGGGGACCAGTTCCTCGCCGGGCTCGCGCTGATCGCCGTCGACGGCCTCGCCGAGGCGGTGGTGCTGTGCCCGCCCGACCTCGCCCCCGAGCACCTGCCCGTGATCGCGGAGCGCGCGGGCGCGACCTGCCTCCTGACCGACCGGCCGCGCTCCGCCCTGCCGGGCCTCGACGCCCTGCCGCTGATCGACTGCGCCTGGCCGCCCGTGCCCGCGGCCCGCGAGCCCGAATTCGAGCGGGCGACGGAATGGCTGCTCCTCACCTCCGGCACGACCGGCGTGCCCAAGCTCGTGCGCCACGATCTCGCGGGGCTGACCGCCGCGATCCGGCCGCGCCCCGTGGGGGACGCGCCGCCGGTCTGGGCGACCTTCTACGACATCCGGCGCTACGGCGGCCTGCAGATCTTCCTGCGCGGGATCCTCGGCGGCGGCTCCCTCGTCCTCTCGGGCGGCGGCGCGGAGCCGGTCTCGGACCATCTCGCCCGGCTGGGGCACCACGGCGTCACCCACGTCTCGGGCACGCCCTCGCACTGGCGGCGCGTGCTGATGAGCCCGGCCCGGGGCCTGATCGACCCCGCCTATCTGCGCCTCTCGGGCGAGATCGCCGACCAGGCGGTGCTCGACGGCCTGCGCGACGCCTATCCCCGCGCCTCGATCGGCCACGCCTACGCCTCGACCGAGGCCGGCGTCGGCTTCGAGGTCACGGACGGGCTCGAGGGCTTCCCGAAAGACTTCGTCGGCCGGCCCGGCGAGGTCGAGATGCGGGTCGTCGACGGGTCGCTGCGCATCCGCTCCCGCCGCACCGCCTCGGGCTATGTCGGCTCGGACGGGCTCGCGCTCGCGGATGCCGAGGGCTTCGTCGACACGGGCGACATGGTGGAGGAGCGCGTCGTCGACGGGGCGGCCCGCTACCACTTCGTGGGGCGGCGCGGCGGCATCATCAATGTCGGGGGCCTGAAGGTGCACCCGGAGGAGATCGAGGCGGTCATCAACCGGCACGCCCGGGTGCGGATGTCCCTCGTCGAGGCCCGGCGCAACCCGATCACCGGCTCGATCGTCCAGGCGAGCGTCGTCCTCGACGAGGCGGAGGATTCCGGCCCGCCCGAGGCGATCCGCCGGGAGATCCTCGCCGCCTGCCGGGCCGAGCTCAGCCCGCACAAGGTGCCGGCGCTCCTCAGGATCGTGCCCCGCCTCGACGTCACGGCTGCGGGCAAGCTCGCCCGGCGCCCCGCCTGAGCCGGGAGAGACCCCGATGCCCAACGTCCTCGTCACCGGCGGCAGCCGCGGCCTCGGGCTCGCCATCGCGACCCGGCTCGCCGCCTGCGGCCACGACGTGATCGCGGTGGCGCGGCGCGAATCCGAGGGGCTGCTCGCGGCGAGCGAGGCGGCGCGGGCGGCCGAGACCGGCTCGATCCGCTTCCGCGCGGCCGACCTCTCCGACATCGAGGCGCTGCCGGCGCTGGTGCGCGAGACCCGGCGCGCGTTCGGCACGCTCCACGGCCTCGTGAACAATGCCGGCCTCGGCACCGAGGGGCTGCTCGCCACGATGCAGAACCCGCATATCGAGGCGCTGATCCGGCTCAACACCCTCTCGCCGATCATGCTCACCAAGTTCGTGGTGCGGGGCATGATGGCGGACGGGGGCGGGCGCATCGTCAACGTCGCCTCGATCATCGCGGCGACGGGCTATTCCGGCCTCTCGGTCTACGCGGCGACCAAGGCCTCCCTCGTCGGCTTCACCAAGTCGCTCGCCCGCGAGGTCGGGCATCTCGGCATCACCGTCAACGCGGTGGCGCCGGGCTTCATCGACACGGAGATGACGGAGGGGCTCGGCGCGGAGGGCCGCGCGCGGATCGTGCGCCGCTCCGCGCTCCGCCGCCTCGCGGGCGCCGAGGACGTCGCCCACGCCGTCGAGTACCTGCTCGGGCCGGGCGGCCGCAACGTCACCGGCACGGTGCTGACGGTGGACGCGGGCAACACGGCCTGAGCCGGGCTCACCCGGGCCAGCGCGGCGCCCGCTTCTGCAGGAAGGCGTCGATGCCCTCGGCGGCCTCCGCCATCATCATGTTCTCCGCCATCACCCGGCCCATCTCGGCATAGGCCTCCTCCAGGCCGAGCTCGACCTGGCGCGCGAAGGCCGCCTTGCCGAGGGCGACGACCCGGCGCGGCTTCTCCGCGATGGCCCGGGCCAGCGCGAGGGTCGCGGCCTCCAGCGCGTCGCTCGGCACCACCCGGTTGACGAGGCCGATGCGCAGCGCCTCCGCCGCCCCGATCGGCTCGCCGAGGAGCAGCATCTCGAGGGCCGCCTTGCGCGGGACCGCCCGCGACAGCGCCACCATCGGCGTCGAGCAGAACAGGCCGATCTCGACCCCGGGCGTGGCGAAGCGCGCCTCCTCCGAGGCCACCGCGAGGTCGCAGGTCGCCACGAGCTGGCAGCCCGCGGCGGTGGCAATGCCGTGTACTTGCGCAATCACCGGCTGCGGCAGCCGGATGATCGCGATCAACGTTCGGGTGCATCGAGCGAAGATCGCATCGACCGCCTCGCGGCCCGGATTCGCGCGCATCTCCCTGAGGTCGTGCCCCGCGCAGAAGGCGGGTCCCGCCCCCCTCAGGACGACGGCCCGCACCCCCGGATCCGCCCCGATCCCCTCGAGCGCCGTCAGCAGCGCCTCCATCAGCGCCAGCGACAGGGCATTGCGCGCCGCCCCCCGGTTCAGGGTGAGGATCGCGACGCCCTCCCGGTCCTCCCGCAGGAGGAGGGGCGGCTCGGGGGAGGCGGCGAATGCGGCGGCAGACATCGGACGGCTCCGGGGCGGGCAGAACCCTAAGCCCCGAAGAGGTAGCATGCGGGCGTCGTGCGGTCGCGCCTCAGCCGACCACCTCGGCAAGGTCCCGCCCGATCGCCGCCAGGGCCGGCCGGCCCGCCGGGACGAGGCCGCCGAGGCCGTAGAAGAAGTGGATCATGCCCCGATGGCAGGTGTGGCGGACGGGCACGCCCGCCTCCGCGATGCGCGCCGCGTAGGCCGTGCCGTCGTCGCGGACGATGTCGTACTCGGCGGTGTGGATGATGGCCGGCGGCAGGCCGGCGAGGGAGGCCGCCCGGAGCGGCGACAGGCGTGGGTCGGCTAGGTCCAGGCCCGCGAGGCCGAGGGCCTCGACGTCGCGGGCGATCGTCGCCGCGTCGAGGAAGTAGCCGCTGGCGTAGTCGGCTCGGGAGGCCCCCTCCCCCACCCCGTCGAGGACGGGGCAGAGGAGAATCTGTGCGGCGATCGCCGGCCCGTGCTCCCGCGCCTCCTGGGCGAGGCGCGCCGCGAGCCCGGCCCCGGCCGAATCGCCGCCGACCGCGAGCCGCGCCGGATCGATCCCGAGCGCAGGGGCATGCGCGGCGACCCAGGCGAGGCTCGCGCGCGCGTCCTCGACCGCGGCAGGAAAGGGGTGCTCGGGGGCGAGCCGGTAGGCGACCGAGACGGTGCGGCAGCCGGAGGCCGCCGTCAGCGCCCGGCAGATCCCGTCATGGGTGTCGAGGTCGCCCGCGACGAAGCCGCCGCCATGGAAGAAGAGGAGCCCGGCGCTGGGGGCCGCCTCGGCGCCCGCCGGCACGTAGAGCCGGGCGTGGAGGGGTCCGCCGGGGCCGGGCAGGATCAGGTCGCGGGTCTCGGCCGGCTCCGCCCCGCGGGCGGCGAGCCGGGCGAGGCTGCGCAGGGAGGCGCGCCGCCCGGCCACATCCGGCTCGGCCACGCCGCCCATGGCGATCATGTCGAGGAAGCGCCGGGCGTGCGGGTCGAGGGTCACGCGACGCGTCAGAGCCGCAGGGCGGCGCGCACGCTCTCCGGCCAGCCCGCGACGTCGCCCCCATGGATGGCGAAGAGCGCCACCGCGAGCCGGTCCATGCCGAAGGCGACGCAGCCCGTATGGGCCGGCTCGCCCGCCGCGTCGCGCAGGTCCCAGGTCGTGCCGAAATGCTCGCGGTGGTAGTTGAAGCTCATGCAGGCCGTGCCCGCCGCCTCCCCGCGCAGGGGCACCAGCAGCTCGAATTTCAGCGACTGCTCCAGCTGGCTGAAGGCCATGATCTGCCCGACGCGGCCGAAGAACGGGTCGCTCGCCTGCTCGATCCGGTAGGGCAGGCCGAGGTCGTCGGCGAGCGCCGTGGCGCGGGTGATCCAGCGCTCGCGGAAGTCGCGCACCTGCTCCGGCGTGCCGATGCGGACATACTCGCGCATGCGGAAGGATTGCAGCCGGTCGAGATGCGGCGAGGGCTCGCGGCGGAAGCAGTCGCAGGCGACGTCGAAGCGGTAGCCGCCGGCCGGCACCGGCCCGCGCGCGGCGGCGATCGGGTAGACGGGGTAGCAGGCGGCCGGGGTCAGCACGAGATCGGCGGTCGCGAGCTCCGCCGTCCAGTCGCCGCCCGCCGCGTGCAGGTCGGCCGCCGCGCGGATCTCCGCCTCGCTGCCCTCGAGGCAGGAGACGCAGCCCAGCAGGTTCGGGAAGCTCTTCAGGTAGCCGTGGCGCTCCAGATGCGCCCGGCTCATCACCGGCGGGAAGCGGAACACCTCCGTCTCCGCGTCGCGCTTCGAGGAGATCAGGGCGGCGAGCGCCTCGACGACCGATTCGTAGGCGCCGGTGCGGGCGTAGACGCCCTGCGCGTTCATCGGCCGGAACATCGCGTCGAAGAGCGCGTCGAGCGGGTCCTGCGCCGGCGGCGCGGCCGGCACGTCCATGACCTTCATGTTCATGTGGGCGGCTCCTGTGAGCGATTTCCTGGCCGGTCAGTCCCGCAGGGAGGCGGCGACGGGGGACATCAGGGTGAGGGTGGAGAGGTTCGCCAGGATCCGGTCGTTGTGGATCATGACCGGCGCCGAGAGGATGTCGCGGAGCGCGCGACCGACGCTGAACGCGCCGTCCTGCCGGTAGCCCGCGAGGCCGTTGGCGCGCAGCGCGCTCGACACCGCGGCGACCGCGAGTTCCGAGACCTCGACCTTGAGCATCGTCAACGTCGTCTGGACGTCGAGGGCGGAGAGGCGCGACGGATCCTCGCCCGCATCGGCGAACAGGTCGATCGCCTGGGCGATCAGGGCGCGGGCCTGGCGCAGGCTGGAGACGGCGCGGGCGTAGTGGACGGCGCCGGGCGGCGCCTGGCCTCCGGCCCCGCGGGCCGCGGTGCGGGTGAAGGCCTGGGCCTTGTCCACCGCGCCAGCCGCGATGCCGGCCCAGGCGCTTGACCAGAGGATGTGCGAGACCGGGGTCATGGTCTGGCCGTGGATCTCTTGGTAGCGCGCGGCGAGCACCTGCTCGGATCTCGCGCGGGCGCGCAGCCGGAACCCCGCGCTGCAGGTGCCGCGCATGCCGAGCGTCTCCCAGCCGCTCAGGCGCTCCAGGGTGTAGTCCTCCTTCAGGAAGACGCAGAGCACCTGATCAGAGGCGGCGGCGTCCGCGGAGCGGCGGGCCACGGTGACGATGCCGTCGGCCTCCGCCCCGTAGGAGATCACGGTCGCGGCACGCTCCAGGGTCACGAAATCCCCGTCCGGCTCGATCGCGGCCGCCGAGGAGCGGACATTGCCCCCGCCCTGGCCCTCGGTGGTCGAGGAGGCCAGGAGGAGTTGCTCGGCCGAGAGGCGGCGCATCACGCCCTCGCACCAGGGCTCGCTCCGCCCGTGACGGACGAGGCAGGCGACCTTGGTCTGGTGCATCGCGAAGATCATGGCGGTCGAGGAGCAGGCGCGGCCGAGCGCGTAGGCGATCTCGGCGAGATCCTGCGTGGTGGCGCCCTCGCCGCCGAGCGCGATCGGGATGCCGGCGCCGAGGAGCCGCACGGCGCGCAACGCCTCCACGGCCTCGGCGGGGAAGCGCGCGTCGCGGTCCACGGCCTCGGCGTGCAGGGCCGCGACGGCCGCTGCGGCGGCAGCCCGCGCCTGCAGGTCGCTCCCGCTCTCGATGGAGGCGGCCGCATGGCCGTGCTGGATCGTCATGGAACCTCTCGCGCCGTCGCAGACCTCACGGCCCGATTCGCGACCGGTCGCGTGCGGGCCGCCGTTCGGGAGAACGTAAGTACGGCTACCGCTAAGACACCCTTATGGAGATCCTCGAAAACTACTGAGATCGGCCCAGAACCGAATTAACGAGAATTATCGTTAAATTTGAGGCCTTATTGATCCTCGGCCACCGGAGACCTATTCAACACACATCGGGGCATCGCACGTGAACATTCGTGCCGAATGCTCACAACCGCAGCATTCCAGGATTGCGAGACCAGCATGTCACAGATCGAATCGACCGAGGTGGCCGACCGCGCGATGGCGCTCGCCCAGGAGATCGCGGCCCAGCATGCGGGCGCCCGGGCGTTCCGGCCGAGCGACGCCCTGGTCGATGTGGGCCTGACCTCCCTCGACCTCGTGAACCTGATGCTGGCGATCGAGGCGGAATTCGACATCCTGATCCCGCCAGCCTGCCTCAGCCCGCAGAATTTCCACTCGGTCGAGGCCATCTCCCGCATGGTCGAGGCGGTGCGCGCCGGAACGCATTAGGACGCGTTCCGCCGAAACCGGACGACAGCGGCGACGGCGCGCCAAGCCGGGAGGAGGCCGTGATCGGGCCCGCCGCGACCGGGCGCGGCTTCGAAACGGGGCATGGAGACGTCGAGCCCGATCGTCCGGGATCCCGCCCCGGCGGAGGCGGCTCCGGTGAGGGGCCTCAGGCGAGGGCGCGGGCGGCGGCGACCTTGCGCACCGAGGCATCCACCGCGTCCGCGGCCTCCGCGATGCTCTCCATGCTGCCCCGCACGATGCCGACGCTGTCGGCGGCGTTCTGCATGTTCACCGACATGTCGCGGGTCACTGCGGCCTGCTCGGTCACGGCCGAGGCGACGCTGAGGGAGATCTCGCTCAGGGAGCCGATCGTGTGCGTCACGCCCTCGATCGACTCGACGGCCTGCGCGGTCGCGGACTGGACGGCGCCGATCTGCTGGGCGATCTCCTCGGTGGCGCGCGAGGATTGGTTGGCGAGCGCCTTCACCTCGGCCGCGACGACGGCGAAGCCGCGCCCCGCCTCGCCGGCGCGGGCCGCCTCGATCGTCGCGTTGAGCGCGAGAAGGTTCGTCTGGTCCGCGATCGAGCGGATCAGGGTGACCGCCTCGCCGATCTTGTCGGCGGCCGAGGTGAGGCTCGCGATGATGCTGCCCGCCTCTCCCGCCCGGCGCACGGCCTCGTCGGAGGCGGCCTTCGATTCGCTGGCGTGCCGGCTCAACTCCTCGATCGAGGCGGCGAATTCCTCGGTGCCCGCGGCGACGGCCTGCACGTTGCCCGAGGTCTGGCCCGCGGTCTCGGTCGTGGACCGGGCTTGGCGGGCCACATCGGTCATCGCCCGCATGATCGCGTCGATATCGGCATCGATCGCCTGCTGGCCCGCGACGCGCCGGTTCCGGTCGGCGACCTGCCGCGTCACGTCGGTGGCGAACTTGACGACGGCGCAGGGCCTGCCCTCCGCGTCGAGGACCGGGTTGTAGGCGCCGAAGATCCAGACCTCCCGTCCGGCCTTGCCGAACCGCTGGAACTCGCCGGCCTGATACTGCCCGGCCGCGAGCGCCCGCCAGAACGCGGCGTAGGCCGGGGAGGCCCGCTCAGCCTCGGAGACGAACAGGCTGTGATGCCGGCCGCGCACCTCGTCGAGGCTGTAGCCCATCGTGGCGAGGAAGTTCTCGTTCGCGTCGGTGATCATTCCGTCGAGGGTGAAGTGGATCACGGCCTGCGAGCGATGGAGGGCCGCGATCTGGCCCTCTGTGATCGCGTCGCGCAGCTTGCGCTCCGTGACGTCGGCCGCGACCTTGACGATCTTCACGACGCGCCCGCGACGATCGACGACCGGGTTGTAGGAAGCCTGGATCCAGACGACGCGCCCGGATTTCGCGATCCGCTTGAACTCGCGGGCCTGAAACCGGCCGGCCCGCAGCGCATTCCAGAAGGCGCGATACTCTTCGCTCGTCCGTTCGGCCTCCGGCACCAGCTGGCTATGGTGGCGGCCCCTCAACTCGGCGAGATCGTAACCCAGCAGGGCGAGCATGATCGGGTTCGCGGACAGGATCGTCCCGTCGAGATCGAAATCGATTCGGCCTTGGGACTGATCGAGCGCAGTCAATATCGCCGCGTGATCAGATCCGCCGAACCTCATGGCGATCCCCCCTAATCCATTCGTGGATAAGATGTTTCGCCTTCAGTGACTAAGAATCTCTTAAATGACATCGTTTCACAAAAACGTGATCAGGTTTCATGACGTTCCTGTGTTCATCTTGCAGCGCAGATTCTCGCCCGATTTCGAGATGATCATGACGTCGCTTGATGTTGTGTGCGGGTGACGGGCCACACCCGAGGGACGGGGACGAGAGTACGCTTGCGGACGCTCGCCGGGAGCGGCCCGGATGGGGCGCGGGCGCCTCGCAAATCCTGCCCTATTCAGGTGGGGCTCGTGCCGGTTCGACCTCTTTTCGAGCACAACTCCCGCCGCACTCCAGGCTTCGAACTGTACGAAGCACAACATTCGCTCATAAATCGGGCAACGTTGCTGGCTTGCTTTGAGATAGAGGTCGCGGTCCTTTCGCGAGATCGCGCTTGAATTCACGCTCTGACGGTGTTCATCTGGGAAGTAGTTACACATTTGTCCTTGCCTTCCCCGCGCATCGTCATAACTTGCGCTGCGGAGGGGATTCAGCGTCGAGGATCGTGAACATGTCTGAGGTTGCACCAGCACCGCACAGTGTCGGCATCGAGCGCACTGTTGATGTGGTCTCCGCTTACGTCTCGAACAATTCCGTTCCCACTGCCGATCTTCCGGCTCTGATCGCGAGCGTCCACGAGGCACTGAAGAGCCTGGCGGACGGCACGCCCAAGGTCGAGGCCGACGTGGTCGAGAAGCCGACGACGGCTCAGATCCGCAAGTCGATCCGGCCGGACGGCCTGATCAGCTTCATCGACGGCAAGTCGTACAAGACGCTGAAGCGGCACCTGACGAAGCACGGGCTCGACCCGCACAGCTACCGCGAGCGCTACGGATTGCCGGCCGATTATCCGACCACGTCGGCCAATTACTCGGCGCAGCGCTCCGCCCTCGCCAAGAGCCTCGGCCTCGGCCAGCCGGGCCGGCTCGGCCTGGAGGCGTCGCCGGAGGAGGCCGAGCCGGTGGCGACCGATGGCGCGCGCCGCCCCCCGGGGGCCGGCAAGAGCCGGGCGAGCCGCAAGGCGGCCGTGGCCGCAGCCTGAGGATCGATTCCTAGAGGGTCCGCGGGCCGTTCCGGCGCAGGAGCCAGCCTCTGGCCCTCAGGAGGAGGGCGGGGCGCACGCGGGCCACGTCGTCGCCGTCGAGCAGCGGCGATGTCCCGAGCGCCGAGAGGTAGGCGGCCTCGGCATCCTTGCAGGCGCGCAACGCCGCGTCCGCGGCGAGCGTCCGGCTCGTGAGCGCGGCCTGCACGGTGAAGCTGCGATGCAGGCAGCCCTGCCACGCCTGATGACGATCGGCCGCGTCGCCCGCACCGGCCGGAAACGCTCCGGCGAGCCAGGCTCCCAGCACGGAGCATGCGAGGAAGCGTGGCGTCATGGGCGGGAGGCTCCGGAACGCTGCCAGCCTCGCGCCTCGTGCTTGACGAAGCCTGAACGCACTCCGCTCCACCCCGTCCCGGATCGGGACTCGAGCCTCCTCGCGGATCCCCGGATCAGGAAGAAGGCCCCGATGCGGCCCCCGGTCCTCGCGCGGTCCGGGCTCCACCCCCCTCGAGACGGCGCTAGCGGTTGGCCGTCATGGTCGGCGAGGGCGTGCGGCCGAGGGAGACCCAGCCGATCGCGTCCTGGCTCTCGCGCTTGATGAAGGCGTAGCCGGTCTGCCGCCAGGGCAGGACGGTGCTCGTCTTGTTGTCGAGGATGAAGTCGCCGCGGTCGGTGATGAGCGTCAGGACGGCGTGGCCCTCGCCCTTCTCGTCGATCACCACGGTCATCCGCATGGCCCGGCGGGGCAGTCCGGCCTCCGCCAGCATGTGGCGCTTGAGGAGCTGGAAGTCCTCGCAATCGCCGATGCCGTCCTCGGCCATGTCCCAGCGGTCCGGGACGTTGAGGTGGTCCATGTCGGTCATCGCGCGCACCGCCTTGTTCACCCGGCGGTTGACCGAGACGATGGTGTTCCAGATCCCCGGCGTGAGGGCGATGGAGGCGGGCTCGCTGCGGTCGACGGCGCACTCGGCCGCGTAGCCCTGGCAGAAGGTGACCCAGGCCGAGATCGGCCGCGCATCGCCGGCCACGACGGCCGCGCTCGGGACCGAGGGCAGGGCCGCGTAGCTCTGGGCCGCCGCCGGTGCGGCGAGAGCCGCGAGGGCGAGCCCCGCCAGGGCGCAGCGCCCGAGCCCGCGCCGGGCCGACACCGTAATCCGCTGCTTCAGACCTGCGAACCGCATCGCCGAGCCCATCCGTTAAGCTTTCATTAACGAACGTCTCACGGCCCGGCTCCGCCCGCAATCGGCCGGTTAAGATTGGGTTAATGCTGTGCGTAACGCAGGGCGGCCGTGCCCCGGTGTCAGCGGGCGGGCACCGCCTCGGGCAGAGCCAGCTGCACGAGGCCCGGCCTCGCCCGGAGCTTGTCGAGGGCGGCCTCGACGGCCGCGGGATCGAGCCGCCCGGTCGCGAGGCGGATCCGGAACACGCCCCCCGGGAGCGGGCCGTCCACGATGACCGCGCCGGTCTCGCGCAGGGCCTCGGCGATCTGCGCGGCGCTCGCCCCGGGCGCGAAGGCGACGAGGGCGTGGCTTCCCGCCCCGGCCGCGCCTCCGCCGCCGTGCGAGGCCGTCTCGTAGGCGGGACCGCCCCGCTCCTGCAGGAGCGCGCCGGCGAGAAGCCCGGCCTGCCCCAGGATCACGAGGCAGGCGGCGAGGCCGAGGCCGGCCAGCGCCGGCGGGGAGAGGCCGGACAGGGCCTCGCCGAGACGCGCCAGCCAGCCCCGCGGGCTCCGCCCGGCCTGCGCCGCGAGATCCGCGTCGATCCGCGCGAAGAGCGCGTCGCGGGCCGCCCGCGAGGGCGCGCCGATCGCCTCGTTGACCGCGATCGTCTCGTCCCGCTCGGCCTCGGCGATCGCGAGCCGGCGGGCGAGGTCGGGATCGCGGGCGAGCGCCGCCTCGATGCGGGCCGAATCCGCGGGGTCGAGGCGGCCCGTCGTCCGCCAGGGCAGGATGAGGTCGAGGTCGTCCGGCTCGGGGGGCGTCTTCGGGGTGGAGGGCATGGGCGGATCACCTCAGGGCCAGCCGCGGTCGATGCCGGCGGCGAGCAGGTGCTCGGACAGGCGCTTGCGCGCGTGGAACAGGCGGGTCTTCACGGTGCCCGCGGGTATGGCGAGGACCTGCGCCACCTCCTCGACGGAGAGGTCGTGATAGTAGACGAGATCGACCACCATCCGGTGCTCGGCGGACAGGGCCGCGATGCAGCGGCGCAGGGCCTCCGACTTTCCCGCCTTCTGCAGGACGGTCTCGGGCGTGTCGGCCTCGTCGGGCACGGCCTCGGCCGTCTCCGGGTCCAGCGCCGCGTGCGGGCGCCGCCGCAGGGCCGAGAGCGCCTTGAAGCGGGCGATCGACAGCATCCAGGTCGTGACGCTGGCGCGGCCCTCGTAGCGGCCGGCCTGCTGCCAGACATCGAAGAACACGTCGCTCACGAGATCCTCCGCGCCGGCCGCATCCCGGAGGAGGCGCACCAGGAACCGGTACACGGCAGTGGCGTGGCGGGCGTACAGCGCCTGCATCGCGGCCCGGTCGCCCCGGGCGATGCGGGCGACGAGGTCCGCGTCCGGGATGTCCCTCATCCGTGCTCCCCGGTTCGTCGCGCGGGAGGGGGCGTCGGTTCACGGGAGGGCGAAAGAATCCGCGGCCCGGTCACGGCCGCGCCTGATCGCTGCCGGGGATCTGGCCGCTGCCTGGGATCGGCGTCGCGCTCATGCCGCCGGAGGATTGGGCCGCGGCGACCGCGGGCGCAATGAGCGCGTTCAGGACGCCCTCCGCGTCGGCGAAGCCCGCACCGAACTCGGGATCGGGCCCCGGCGCGCCGAGATCCCGGGCCGCACGGACCAGGGCGGCGCGGATCTCGCCCGGCGCGAGCGCGGGCCTCGCCTGCAGCATGAGGGCGACGAGCCCGCTCACCTGCGCCGCCGCCATCGAGGTGCCGGAGGAGAAGCCGTAGGTGCCGGAGGGAGCGGCCACCAGCACATCGACGCCGGGTGCGGCCACGCAGACATGGGCGCCGCGGCTGGCGGCGGGAAACAGCCGGTCCTCGGCGTCGGTCGCCGTCACCGCGATGACGCTCGGATCGGCGGCGGGGTAGAGGGGCGGCGCGCCGGGGCCCCCGTTGCCGGCGGCGGCCACGTAGACGGTGCCGGCCCGGACGCCCGCCGCGAGGAAGCGCGCCAGCGCCTCGTCCCGGGGGCCGGCGAAGCTCATGTTGACGACGCGCGCCTTCGCCCGGGCCGCCCAGTCGATGCCCCGCAGGACATGCAGCGTGGTGCCCTGTGCGCCGGCGGCCGTCTCGCCGGAGAAGGCCCGCACCGCCAGGAGCCGCGCCTCCGGCGCCGCGCTCGCGAGTTGGGCGCGGGCGCCGAGAAGGCCGGCGATGGCGGTGCCGTGCGGGTGCGGCGCCGGCGGGCCGGCCTTCCCCAGCGCGTCGTAGCGCTCGGCCACCGCGCCCTGCAGGGCGGGATGGGCCTCGTCGACCCCGGAGTCGATCACCGCGACGGGCACGTCTCGGCCCGTGGCGGTGCGGTGTGCCTCGTCGAGCCGGAGCTTGCCGGCGGCGTACTGGACGCCCGCGAAGGCCGGCGCCGCGCCGACGAGGGCGTAGGCGTGGTTGGCCTGCGCGGACTCGACCGCCGGGTCCCGCGCCAGCGCGGCGACGAGGGACTCCACGGAGCGCCCGCCGCGGATGCGGGCACGGTTCAGCGTGACCGGCACGAGGGTGAAGGTGTCGGAGGAGACGAGATCGAGCCGCTCCCGCGCCAGGAGGGACCGGAGCGTCCCGGGGCGGGCGCCGGGGCGGAGCGCGAACAGCACCTCGCCCGGGACTTCGCCGGGCTCGGCGAGCGCGGCGCGAGCCGGCGGGGGCGACGAAGCGGGGCCGGGTGCGGGCCTCGCGGGCGGCGGGTTCGGCGGTCGCGCCGCGGCCTTGGGCGGCTTGGGCGCCGGCTTGGGCGACGCTTCGAGCCCGGGGGCGGCCTGCCGGCGCCGGGGCGGATGCCGGGGTTCGGGAACAGCGCGGACCTGCGTGGCGCGGCGCGGCGGGCGTTCGACCTCCGGCGCACGCGTCGCCTCCGGGCGTCGGCGGGGCGGCGGCTCGTCCTCCTCGACGACCTCGCGCGGCGGCGGGATCAGGCGGGGCACGATGCCGATGAGGCCGGGCAGCCCGATCATGGGACCGCCCCCGTAGCCTCCGCGCGCGGGGACGCCCCGGTCGAGGACGGCGCCGGGCCGGGTCTGCGCCGCGGCGGGCGCGAGCCCGCACGTCAGCAGGAGGAGGGTTGCGGCGAGCCGGCGAAGCGCCCCGGCGACGGAGGACGGCGTGTCGAACGGCTGCCGCATGGCAGGGCTGCCCCTTCGGCGAGCCCCGATTCGTCAAGTGTCTCGGGGCGTCTCGACTGTAGAGGAGCCGATCCACCGGGTCCACGGCCGCGCCGGGACTTGGCGGATCAGCGGTGGACGAGGCGAAGACTTGACCTCACTCGCAGACGCGGACCCTGCGGACGTAGACGTTGCCCTCCTCGTCCTCCATCCGGCGGCGCTCGACGTAGCAGGACTCGGCCGCGCCCGCCGCACCCACGGCGATGGCGCCGAGCGCCAGGCCGCCCGCGAGCGCGGCGGCGCCGTAGCCCCAGCCCGGCCCGTAGCCGTAGCCGCCCGGCTTCTTCACACCGAGACCGGGGAAGTACTTGATCGGGGGGGCCTTTTTCGGGCCGAAGCAGGTGCCGGACAGGGCGCAGGGGGCGAGCTTGAACTGGTCGGCCCGGGCGCCGCCGCCGAGGCCGGCGAGGACGAGGGCGGAGAGGGCGATCGGCAGGAGGGCGGAGCGGGCCATGGCGGGGATCCTTCGGGTGTTTCCGGGCCATCCATCGCGGCCCTGACATCCGTTGGTCGCGCCACCCCGCCAGTGGGTTCACCGACGGACGCACTTTTTTTCGGGATTCTTCGCGGGGCGCCCGCCTCAGCCCGGATGCGTGTTGTGGATCTGCTCGAAATCGAGCAGCGCGGTCTCGATCACGATCTGCGTCCGGCTGATCACCTCGAGCTTGCGCAGGATCTCGGAGACGTGCGCCTTCACGGTCGAGTCGCCGACCTGCAACTCGTGGGCGATCTGCTTGTTGAGCTTGCCCTGGCGGATCATCATCAGGACGCGCAATTGCTGCGGCGTCAGGCGCGCCACGCGCTCGGCCAGCGGCGCCTTGCCCCGGCCCGCGGACGAGGCCGGCGCGCTCGCCGCCTGGGCGAGCCCGGGCGGGATCGCGAGGGCGCCGCTCAGCACGTCCGAGATCGCCCGCGTCAGCGTCGCCTTGTCGACGGCCTTCGGCACGTAGCCCGCCGCCCCGTGCTGGAGCGCCTCGCGCATGATGCGCGGATCCTCGTGGCCCGAGACGATGAGGATCGGCACGCGGGGGAAGCGCGTGCGGATGGTGACGAGGCCGTCGAAGCCGGCCACGCCCTGCATGGAGAGGTCGAGGAGGGTGAGATCGATGCCGCGGTTCGCGCTGAGCACGGCGCAGGCGCTGGCGATGCCGTCGGCTTCGTGGAGCACCGCGTCCGGGTAGGCGAGGCGGATGGCGCTCGCGAGCGCGTCCCGGAACAGGGGGTGGTCGTCGACGATCAAGAGTTGCATGGGCGCCCCTCCCGCTCCGTCCTCAGCGGGAGCCCCGTTCTCCCACGATCCCGCGCCCCGGTCCAACACGCTCGCTCCTTCGCACAGGGGCCCGGATCGGAACCGGCTTTGGAAAGCGGGAGACCCGGTCCCGTCCGGAGACCCCGGGTGCCCGGACGGGCGTTGAGAAAACCGCCCCGGCTCCCGAGGTCCCGGAGCGCCCGCCGCCGGAGGAACCGGCGGCGGGGACTCACCTCAGCGGGAGGCCAGGGTCTTCGGGAGCTTGAAGGCCCAGAAGCTGCCGCCCTGGTTGATGCCGGCGGTGGACTTCGCCACCTCGCCGCCCCAGAGCGGAACCGCCCCACCCCAGCCCGCCGCGACGCCGATCCACTGCTCGCCGTCCTGCTCCCAGGTGATGGGCGAGGCGACGACGCCGGTGCCGACCTGGAACTTCCAGACTTCCTCGCCGGTCTTGGCGTCGAAGGCCTTGAGGAAGCCCTCAGGCGTGCCCGTGAAGACGAGGTTGCCCGCGGTGGTGAGGACGCCGGCCCAGAGCGGAGCCTTGTTCTTGTATTCCCAGACGACCTTGCCGTTCGTCGGGTCGATGGCCTTCAGCGAGCCGATATGGGTGTCGAAGACCGGCTTGATGGTGAAGCCGGCGCCGAGATAGGCGGCCCCCTTCTTGTAGTTCACCGGCTCGTTCCAGATGTCCATGCCCCACTCGTTCGAGGGGACGTAGAACAGCTTCGTGTCCGGGCTGTAGCCGATCGGCATCCAGTTCTTGCCGCCGAGGAAGCTCGGCACCGCGAACACGGTCTTGCCCTTCTTGCCGTCCTCGGACTTCGTCGGGTCGCCGGGGCGGAACGCGTCGTCGTAGATCGGGCGGCCGTCCTTATCGATGCCCTTGGCCCAGTTGATCTTGGCCACGAACGGCGAGGCGGAGATGAACTTCCCGTTCGTGCGGTCGAGCACGTAGAAGAAGCCGTTGCGGTCGGCGGTGGCGCCGGCCTTCACGGTCTTGCCGTCCTTCTGCAGGTCGAAGGGCACGAACTCGTTCACGCCGTCGAAGTCCCAGCCGTCGTGCGGCGTGGTCTGGAAGCCCCAGACGATCTCGCCGTTCTCGGGGTTCAGCGCGATGCGCGAGGCCGACCACTTGTTGTCGCCCGGCCGCAGGGCCGAGTTCCACGGGCCCGGGTTGCCGGTGCCGAAGTAGATCAGGTTCGTCTCGGGGTCGTAGGTGCCGCCGAGCCAGGTGGCGCCGCCGCCGAACTTCCACATGTCGCCCGGCCAAGTCTCGTTGACCTTGCCGGTCATGGTCGAGGGCTTGCCGTTGAGGGTGCCCATGTGGCCCTCGATGACCGGGCGCTGCCACACGAGCTCGCCCGTCTCGGCGTCGCGCGCCTCGACCCGGCCGACGACGCCGAACTCGCCGCCCGACACGCCGGTGATGACCTTGCCGTTCACGATGATCGGGGCGGCCGTGTAGCTGTAGCCGGCCTTGAAATCGTCGATGTCCTTCTTCCAGACGACCTTGCCGGTCTTCTGGTCGAGCGCCACGAGCTTGGCGTCGAGGGTGCCGAAGATCACCTTGTCCTTGTAGAGGGCCGCACCGCGGTTCACGACGTCGCAGCAGGGCAGGATGCCCTCAGGGAGACGCGCGGCATATTCCCAGATCTTCTCGCCGGTGCGGGAGTTGATCGCGTAGAGGCGCGAGTAGGAGCCGGTGACGTAGATGACGCCGTCCTTGACGAGCGCCTGGCTCTCCTGGCCGCGCTGCTTCTCGCCGCCGAAGGAGAAGGAGTAGGCCGGCACGAGGCCCTTGATGGTGTCGCGGTTGATCGTCTTCAGCGGGCTGTAGCGCTGGGCCTGCGGCCCGAGGCCGTAGGTGACGACGTCGCCGGTGGTCTTGGCGTCGTTCAGGATGTCCTGGTCGCTCACGCCCTCGGCGCGGGCGGGCAGCCCGGCGGCGGCGGCGACGAGCGCGAGCGCCCCCACCGCGCTCAAGAATTCCTTGCGTACCCTCATGGCGTTTCCTCCGTTATGGCGCGGCCCCGGTTCCCGGAAGCCGTCGGGGCCTCGCTCCCCGATTCGAAGGAGCCCCTTGTGCCTGAGCGTAGAGCGGCTCACGGCCGCCGCTTATTGGCCATTAGTCGAAAGTTCTCAGATCTTTCTCAGGTTTCGCCGCACTTTCCGGCGGCCAAAACGGTGCCATCCGACCCAATGACTTGGATCGGAGGCCGTCTCATCGGATCAACCGCCCCCAATCGGGGCCTTGGCCGGGGCCGGCGCGGCCTAGTAGCCCTTCGGCGCCGTGAAGCTGACGCCGTAGGTCTCGCAGATCGCCTTCAGCCGCCCCTCCGCGGTGAGCGCCGTGATCGCGTCGCCGACCGCGTAGGCGAGATCGCGCGAATCGGTGCGCACGGCGCCGCCGAGGTCCCAATGCGTCTTCACCATGCCGGGGATCGCGATCTCGACGACCGGGTTCTCGTCCGGTGCCGCGCCGCCCTCGCCGAGCGCAGCCTCGATCGACGAGCGGGTGCCCGCCAGGATCGGCGCCTCGCCGGAGAGATAGGCCTTGGCCGCCTCGTCGAAGCTGCGGAAGTGCTTGAGCGCGCCGCGGTGGCGCCCGCCCTCGGCCATCAGCAGCTGGAGGTCCGAGGCGCTCGCCCCCTCGACCGCGACGGAATGCCCCTCGATGTCGGCGAGGCCCTTCAGGCCCTCGACCTTGTCCTTGCGGTAGGCGAAGGCGAGGTGCTGGTCGTAGTAGGGGATCGTCAGGAAGATCTGCTCGTTGCGGGTGGCGAGCATCTTGTCGTGGGGGACGTGCAGCATCAGGTCCGCGAGCGCGCTGCCCGCGAGGTCGCCCTTCCACAGGTTGAGGCGGAAATCGCCGTCGATGTTCTCGCCCGCATCCACAATCCGCAGGTCGAGGCGCACGCTGAGCTTCTCGGCGATGGCGCGCGCGAGGTCGACGTCGATGCCCCGCGGCTTGCCGGCCCGCTCCTCGGAGAAGGGCGCGTTGTCGCCGTAGAGGGCGACCCGCAGGGTGCCGGAGGCCACGACCTCGTCGAGGGGGCGCGCCGGCGCCGCCCCCGCGGCGAGGAGGGCCAGACCCGAGATCGCGAGGGCGCGGAGGTCGAGCCGCATCCTACTCCTCGTGCTTCGATTCGATGTAGCTGCGGATCGCCCAGAGGGCTTCCTGCGAGAGCACCCCCTCGAAGGCCGGCATCTTGGTGACGCCGTTGATGAGGGCTCCGTGGCGCACGCGCTCCTGGAACCAAGTGTCGCCCTCCTGGCCCTTGTCGAGATAGCGCAGGTCCGGCGCGAGGCCGCCCGAGATCACCTGGAGGCCGTGGCAGCGCGCGCAGTTCTGGTTGTAGCCGGAATCGCCGATCGCGATGGCCTTGGCGTTGCCCCGATAGGGATTCTCGCTGCGCCACTCGTCGCCGAGGGGCTCGAGGCCGGTCGTGTCGACGGGCTGGGGCTGGACGTCGCCGTGGGCGAGAACGTGCTGCGCCGAGAGAACGAGACCGAGCGCGAGCGCCGCGCTCCCCGCGAGCCGGGGGACCTTCCGCATACCGTTTCCTCCTGATCTTGAGAAGGACGGTAGCAAGCCCCTTCCGTCGAACCCATTGTGCTTTGGTACAGCTTCAAGTCGCCGGCCTTGTGCACCTTGGTCCAATATCGGGCGGGTGCGCCGGCCCTCTATCGTTTCCCGACAACAGACGATCCAGGGTGGAAGCGAGATCGGCCGCGATGCGGGCTGGAGGCGAGCGCGGGCACGGCGCGACGGGACGGCACGCCGCTTCCGCACGGGCCGCCGCATGCCTCGCCCTCCTCGCCGGGCTTCTCCTCCCCGCCTTACCGGCCGCGGCCGCGGAGGCGCCGCTCGCGATCCACTACCTGGAGCGGCGCATCGAGCGGCCGAGCCCCCTCAACAACGAGGACCCGATCCCCGACGACGAGGGCGCGGCCGGCACGGAACTGGGCTTGGCGGACTCGAACGCGACGGGCCGCTTCCTCGGCCTCTCCTTCGCGCTGACGCGCACCCTCGTCGAGCCCGGCGCGGATCTGGCGGAGGCGTTCGGCAAGCTCGGCGCCCCCCGCTTCGTCGTGGTCAACGCGCCGGCCGAGGACGTGCTGGCCCTCGCCGACCTGCCGGCGGCGAAGGACACGGTCTTCCTCAACGTCGGCGCCCCCGACACGCGCCTGCGCGACCGCGACTGCCGGGCGCGGCTCCTGCACGTGCGTCCCTCGCGCGCCATGCTCACCGACGCGCTCATGCAGTTCCTCGTCTTCAAGCGCTGGGGGCGCATCCTCCTCGTCTCGGGGACGGAGCCGGCCGACGCCCTCTACGCCGAGGCGCTGAAGGCCAGCGCCCGCAAGTTCGGGGCGCGGATCGTCGGCGAGGCGCGCTTCGACGTGCACGGGGCCGACATCCGCGATTCGGCGCTGCGCGAATTCGCCCTCGTCACGCGGAGCCCGGACCACGACGTGGTGGCGGTGGCCGACGAGGCGGGCGCCTTCGGCACGAACCTCGTCTACAACACCGCCGCGCCGCGGCCCGTCGTCGGCACGCAGGGCCTGTCGCCCGCCGCCTGGGGCCGGGCGGTCGAGGCCTGGGCCGCCGTGCAGCTGCAGGGCCGCTTCCGCAAGCTTGCGGGGCGGGCGATGCGGCCGATCGACTACGCGGGCTGGCTCGCCGTCCACGCAATCGGCACCGCGGCCGCGAAGCTCAAGAGCCTCGATCCGGCCGCGATCCAGACCCTGATGCTCTCGCCCCGCTTCGAGGTCGGCGGCTTCAAGGGGCGCTCCCTGAGCTTCCGCCCCTGGAACGGGCAGCTGCGCCAGCCCCTCTTCCTGCTCTGGCCCGGCGCGGTCGTCGCGGCGGCCCCGGTCGAGGGCTTCCTGCACAAGCGCACCGAGCTCGACACGCTCGGCCTCGACGAGCCCGAGAGCGCCTGCCGGGCCTTCGGGGGACGCGCGGGATGAACCTCGGGAGACCCCGCATGATCCGGCTCCGCCTCCTCGCGCTCCTCCTCGCGGCCCAGGCCCTCGCGACACCGGCCGTCACGAGCCCGGCCGGGGCGGAGGAGATCTTCGTCTCGAACGAGCGGGACAACACCGTCTCGGTGATCGACGGGACGAGCCTCGAGGTGGTGCGCACCTTCCCCGTGGGGCGCCGGCCGCGGGGCGTCACCTTCTCGCGGGACGGGCGGCGCCTCTACGTCTGCGCGAGCGATTCCGATGCCGTGCAGGTGATCGACCCGGACACGGGCCGGCTCCTGCACAACCTGCCCTCCGGCGAGGACCCGGAGCAGTTCGCCCTCGCCCCCGACGACCGGACGCTGTTCATCGCGAACGAGGAGAACGCCACGACCACGGTGGTCGATGCCGAGACCCGCAAGGTGCTGGCCCAGATCGATGTCGGGATCGAGCCCGAGGGCATGGCGGTGAGCCCGGACGGGAAGATCGCGATCACCACCTCCGAGACCACCAACATGGTCCACTGGATCGACGTGCCGAGCCTGAAGGCGGTGGACGCCACCGCCGTCGAGCAGCGCCCCCGCCACGCCGAGTTCAGCCGCGACGGCACCAAGCTCTGGGTCTCCTCCGAGATCGGCGGCAGCGTCGCGGTGATCGACGTGGCGACCCGGCAGGTGATCGAGACGATCCGCTTCGAGATCAAGGGCATCGCGGGCGACCGGATCCAGCCGGTCGGCATCACCCTGACGCGGGACGGGCGCTTCGCCTTCGTCGCGCTCGGCCCCTCGGACCGCGTCGCGGTGATCGACGCAAAGACCTTCAAGGTGCTCAACTACATCCTCGTCGGGCGCCGGGTCTGGCATCTCGCGCTCCTGCCGGACGAGAGCCGGATGCTGACGACGAACGGCGTCTCCGGCGACGTCACGGTGATCGACGTCGGCACCCAGAAGGCGATCAAGAGCATCAAGGTCGGCCGCTTCCCCTGGGGCGCGGCCGTGCGTCCGAGCGGCAGCGACCGCTCCGCGGGCGCGGCGCCGTGAGGGCAGGATTCCCGGCGACGACGTCGCGCGATCGATCGCCGGCCTCGCCTCCGCCGTTCGAGAGAGGTCGAGTCCCTGCCGCCGGACCGGGTGAGGCGCGCGGCGTTTCCGGATCCGGCGAATCCCTCACCCCAGCCCTCTCCCGAACGGGAGAGGGAGCCCGTCGCGGGCTTCATCCGGCGTGGCTCGCCCTTCTCGGCCTCCTCCTTCTCGCTCTCCCCGCCCGCGCCGGCAGCCTCGACCGGGCCGGGATCGAGCGCTTCTTCCCAGCGCCCCTCGTCGTCGGCGAGCGGGACGAGGCGGTGCCGGTCTGGCCGATCCTGAAGCAGGAGGCCGGATCCTACGAGGTTTTCGCCTACGCCTTCGAGTCGATCGACCTCGCGCCGATCCCCGGCTTCGGGGGAACCCCGCCGAACCTCCTCGTGGCGCTCGCGCCCGACGGCAGTTTCCGGGACGTGAAGGTGCTCTCCCACCACGAGCCCGTCTTCCTCGAGGGATTGGGCTCGGAGCCGCTCTTCGCCTTCGTGGAGCAGTATGTCGGCCTCTCCGCGCGCCGCGCGATCCGGGTCGGCCGCTCGAACGCGCGGGCGAACGGGGCCGCACCCCAATCGGTCGTCGACGGCATCTCGATGGCGACCGCTTCGACCCGGGTGATCAACGAGTCGATCCTCAACGCCTCCCTCGCGGTGGCCCGCCGGAAGCTCGGATTCGGAGCCGCCGCGAATGTCGGCCTGAAGGTCGAAGCGAAGATCGCGATCTACGCGCCGATGTCGTTCGAAGATCTCATCGCGCAGGGCTACGCGAAGCGCTTCGTCGTGACGAACGGCGAGGTGGAGGCCGCTTTCCGGGGCACGAGCGTCGAGGGCCAGGCCGAGGGAGCGCCGGACGCGCCTCTCACCGACCTCGTGATCGCCTATCTCAACGTGCCGACGATCGGCCGCAACCTCCTCGGGGAGAACCGCTTTTCCGCCCTGATGCGGGAATTGGGCCCGGGCGACCACGCCGTGCTCGTCGTCAGCGCCGGCCCCCTCAACCCGCTGGGCGAGGATTTCGTGTTCGGCTCGATCCCGGACCGGATCGCGATCCAGCAGGAGGGCCTCGTCATCAACGCCCGCGACATGGCGATCGAGCGGCGCGGCGGCGGCATGGCGGGCCTGCCCGCCGGGCCCTGGTCCATCCTGAAGATCGCCTCCCAGGCCGGCTTCGACCCGAGCCGGCCCTGGACGCTCTCCGAGAGGATTGTCCGCGAGCGCGGGCAGATCCTCACCGAGAAGGTCTCGCGCGATTTCGCGATCGGCTATGCCCTGCCGGATACCCTCTTCACCCGCGAGAAGCCGGATGCGGGGCCGAGCTGGATCGATTCCTGGACGGCGCGAGGCTGGGAGCTCGGCGCCATCGCGGCCTCGCTCGGCCTCCTCGTGCCGGTCCTGGTGCGCCAGCGCGGCCTCGTCGCGGACCAGCGTCCCTTCTCGGCCTTCCGCCTCGCCTTCCTGGCCTTCACGCTCCTGTTCATCGGCTGGTACGCGCAGGCTCAGCTCTCGATCGTGACGCTGATCGGCCTCGTGCGGGCCGCCACCGGCAGCGGCAGTCTCAGCTTCCTCCTCTACGATCCGCCCTCGCTCCTCCTCTGGGCCTTCGCGCTGGCGAGCCTCGTCGTCTGGGGGCGCGGCACCTTCTGCGGATGGCTCTGTCCCTTCGGCGCCCTGCAGGAACTCGCGGCCTGGCCGGCCAAGCGCCTCGGATTGCGGCAGGTCGCGGTGCCACCCGCCCTCGACCGGGCCCTGCGTCTCGTGAAGTACGGCGTGCTGGCCGCGATCCTCGGAGCCGCGGCGCTCTCCTCGCCGCTGGCCGACGGCTTCGCCGAGATCGAGCCCTTCAAGACCGCGATCACCCTCTACTTCGTCCGCTCCTGGCCGTTCGTGGCCTACGCAGCCGGGCTGATCCTCCTCAACCTCTTCGTCTACAAGGGATTCTGCCGCTATCTCTGCCCGCTCGGGGCGAGCCTCGCCCTCGGCGGGCGCCTGCGCCTGTTCGACTGGATCCCGCGGCGGTCCGAGTGCGGCAGCCCCTGCCAGCTCTGCAAGGTGCGCTGCCGCTACGGCGCCATCGAGCCCTCCGGCCGCATCGACTATCCCGAGTGCTTCCAATGCATGGAATGCGTGACGATCATCCACGATCCGGCCCAGTGCGTGCCGCAGGTGGTGGCACGCAAGCGCGGCCGGCGGACCCTTCCGCAACCGGTGGCGGCGGAATGACGGCGCGGCGCTTCCCCCCCCGGCGCCGGCTGCTCCTCGGCGCGGCGGGCGCCATCGCGGCCGCCAGCCTCGGCACCGGCGCCTTCCGGACGCTCGCCCGCGCGCGGGGGCTGGCAGCCCACACCCGCGCGGGCCTCGCCTTCGGCACCACCGTCTCGGTCACGGTCGCGGCCGCGGACGGCGCGCAGGCGGAGGCCGCCCTGACCGAGGCGTTCCGCGCGGTCCGGGCTGTCGAGGCCGCCGCGAGCCTGTTCCGGCCGGACAGCGCCCTCTCGCGCCTCAACCGGGATGGCGTGCTGGAGCGGCCCGATCCGCTCCTCCTCGAGCCCCTGCGCTTCGCCCTCGGCCTCGCGGCCGAGACGGGGGGCGCCTTCGACCCGACCGTGCAGCCGCTCTGGACCCTGTGGGCGGAGGCCACCGCCCGCGGCGGGCGGCCCGGCGAGACGGCCCTGCGAGAGACGCTCGGCCGGGTCGGCTGGGCCCGCATCCGCGTGGCTAAGGGCGAGATCCGGCTGCCCGCCGGGATGGGGCTGACCCTCAACGGCGTCGTGCAGGGTTTCGCGGCCGACCGGGTCATGGCGGTGCTGGAAGCGCGGGGCATCCGGGACGCCTTCGTCGACACCGGCGAGTTCGGCGCGACGGGCGCGCATCCCGACGGCACGCCCTGGCGGCTCGGTATCGCCGACCCGCGCGAACCCGCCCGGGTTTCCGAGGTGATCGCGCCGTTTTCCGGTTTCGCCTCGACATCGGGCGACTATGCGACGAGCTTCTCGCCCGACCACGCCGACCACCACATCTTCGATCCGGCCACCGGCCTCTCGCCCCGCACACTCGCCTCGGTCACGGTGACTGCGCCGACCGGCCTCCTCGCGGACGGGCTCTCGACGGCGGCGATGGTGCTCGGCGAGGCGCGCGGCCGCGACCTCGTGGCGCAGCATCCCGGCTGCGCGATGCGCACCGTCGCGAAGGGGTGATCGAACGCCGGTCGTCCGAAATCCTCCTGCCCGTCCGGAGCCGCGGAAACCGGGCGAACGTGTCCAGTTGCGCCGGTCCATCGCGCCCGACATACTCACGTCAAAGACACGGGCCCACGAGCCCGGCAGATCGACGGGAGCGGGACGTGGGACAGGGCACGCAGATGCGCGCGCATCTGTGCGGGATCCGGACGGCGTGGACCGAGGCGGAGCGGGCGAGCGAGGCGGTGGCCGAGATCGCCGAGGCCGTCGGCGACGCCGACCCCGTGCAGATCGTGGCGTTCTTCTCACCCGATTACGATCCGGACGAGTTGAACCGGGCCTTCCGCGAGCGTCTACCGGGCACGGCGGTGAGCGGCTGCACCATGTCCGGAGGCTTCTCGCCCGCGGGCGGGCTCGATCGCGGCCTCGTCGCGATCGCCTTTCCGCGCGCGGGCTTCCGCATCGTCTCGGCGCTCCTCGACGCGATCGATCATCTCGACGTCGAGCGCACGGCCGGCGCCGTCCGGGCGCTCCGTCGCACCCTCGAGGCCGGCGGCACCGAGGAGGCGCCCGACCACCGCTTCGCGCTCTCGCTGATCGATGGGCTCGCCAACGCCGAGGAGACGGTGGTCTCGGCGATCGGCTGGGCGCTCGACGGGATCCCCCTCGTCGGCGGCTCGGCGGGCGACGACCTCACCTTCCGCGACACGGTGCTGCTGCACGACGGCTCGATCCACCGCAACGCCGCCGTCGTGATCCTCGTCGAGACAGAATTCCCGGTCCAGATCTTCAAGAGCGACAATTTCGAGCCGACCGGGACCAAATTCGTCGTGACGGCCTCTGACGACGAGAAGCGCATCGTCCACGAGCTCAACGCGGAGCCGGCGGCCCGCGAATACGCGATGGCGGTGGGGCTCGACCCGGAGCGCCTCTCGCCGATGAGCTTCGCCGCCTATCCGCTCGCAGTGAAGATCGGCGGCGAGTATTTCTGCCGCTCGATCCGGCGCATGAACGCGGACGGCTCGCTGAGCTTCTTCTGCGCCATCGACGAGGGGGTGGTGCTCACCCTCGCCCAGCCGCGCGACATCGTGGCGTCGACCTGGGCCGAGCTGTCCCGCCTCGACGAGGCGCTCGGCGGCATCGACCTCGTGATCGGCTTCGAGTGCATCCTGCGCCGCCTCGACGCCGAGAGCCGTCAGGTTCGTCACGGCATCGCCGACCTCTACCGGCGCTACAACGTCGTCGGCTTCGAGACCTACGGCGAGCAGTACCGCTCGATGCACCTCAACCAGACCTTCACGGGCATCGCCATCGGCCGCTGCGTGCCGGAGCCGGCCTCCCTTCTCCCATGATCGCGATGGCCGGTGCCGCGGACGAGGGGCTCCTGCGGCGCATCGAGAAGCTGGAGCGCATCAACGCGGCGCTGATGGCCCATGTCGAGCGCAGCATGGACCAGCAGGGCGGCGCCTATTCCCTGTTCCAGACCGCGATCATGCTGGAGGGGCGCGTCCGCTCGCGGACCGAGGAGCTGACGGGCCTGATGCGGCGGCTCGAACGCTCGAACGAGGCGCTGGTAGCGGCCAAGGAGGAGGCGGAGACCGCCAACCGCTCGAAGACCCGCTTCCTGGCGGCGGCGAGCCACGACCTCCTGCAGCCCCTCAACGCGGCCCGCCTCTCGGTCTCGGCCCTGACCGACCTTCCGCTGACGCCGGACGCGGTCGCCATCGCGGGCCAGGTCGAGCGCGGTCTCCAGACCATCGAGGACCTGATCAAGACCCTCCTCGACATCTCGAAGCTCGATGCCGGCATCGTCCGCCCCGTGCTGAAGCCCGTCGCCCTGCGCGACCTGTTCGGCGGGCTCGTGGCGAGCTTCAAGCCCTTCGCCGAGCGCAAGGGCCTGCGCCTGACCGTGCGCGGGTCCGGCCTCGTGGTGACGAGCGACGTGGTGCTCCTGCAGCGCATCCTGCAGAACCTTGTCTCGAACGCGATCCGCTACAGCGAGAGCGGCGGGGTGCTGATCGCCGCCCGCCGCCGCGGCGAGGCCTGCCGGATCGAGGTGGTCGATACCGGCCGCGGCATCGACGCGGGCGAGCGCGACCTCGTCTTCGAGGAATTCTACCGCGGCGGCGGGGGCAAGGGCGTGGCCGCCGGCGAGAGCGTGACCCGCGGCGAGGAGCCGGGCCTCGGCCTCGGCCTCTCGATCGTGCGCCGCATGGCGCAGGCGCTGGGCCACCCGCTCGAACTCGCCTCCCGCCCCGGCCGCGGCACCCGCATGAGCCTCACCGTGCCGCTCGGGACGGAGGAGGCGGGCGAGCAGGCGCGCCCCGTGCCCATCGCCACGCGGCTCTCCGGCGCCCGCATCCTCATCGTCGAGAACGACCAGTCGACGGCGGACGCGCTCCAGCGCCTGCTGCGGAACTGGGATGCCGAGGTCAGCGCCTATCGCGACTTGGCCGGCGTCGCGGCGGGCGTGGCCGCCGGGACGGTCGCGCCCGACCTCCTCATCCTCGACTATCACCTCGACGAGGGTGCCTGCGGCCTCGATGTCGCGGCCTACCTCCGGAACATCGCCCAGGCGGCGCTGCCCGTGATCGTCACCACGGCGGATTACTCGCCCGAGATCGAGTGCGAGGTGGCGGGCATCGGCGCGGAACTCGTGCACAAGCCGATCAAGCCGGCGCAGCTCCGCTCGCTGCTCACCTACATGCTGACCTGAGGGAGGGCGGGGTACCGCTCAGCGGCGCCCGCCGAACCCGCCCGGACCTCCGAGCCCGCCGGGCCCGCCCAATCCGCCCGGGCCGCCGAGACCGGCCGGACCGCCCCCGCGCAGCGCATCTCCCGCACCGCCGAGTCCTCCCGGCCCGCCGCCGGGCCCCGCCCCGAAGCCGCCGAGACCGCCCGGCCGGTCCCCCTGGAACGGGCGCGTATCGATGTCGAGCCCGCGCGATCCGGCACCGCCGCCGAAATTGCCGGGACCGCCCGGACCGCTCCCGGAGCGGCCGAACCCGTCCGGCCCCCCGTGTCCGGGAAGGCCGTTCCGGAGGTCGAGCCGGTCGGGCAGGCGATCGAGACGCCCCGGCGCACCCGGCTGCCGCTCGGGCGCGGGAGCGGGCGCGGCGCGCTCGTCGACGCGAAGGCGCTCGACCGTGAGTCGGCCGTCGCGGGCGATGTCCGTGGTCAGGACGGCCCGTACGCTGCCCCGGCGCGGCACCGCGGCGCTCGGGGACCCCGCCACGTCGATGCCGGAGCCGAGGGCGAGCCGGTCGCCGCGGCGACCGATATAGGCCTCGATCGAGACCCGCCGCAGGTCGGGGCCGAGGTTCACCCCCGCCTCCTCGACGCTCGCGACCGTGAGCCCGGAGGGACCCGGCTCGCCCGTGACCGAGACGCGGCGGCCGACGAGACCGGGATCGAGGGAGGCGAGGCGCAGCCGGCCGATCACCGGCGTCCCGTCCTTGTCCCTCCGCACCGGGCCGGCGACCCGAGCGGCGCCGCCCGTCCGCGGCTCGACGAGACTCGCCACGATCGTCCCGTCCGGACGCCGCAGCCCGCTCACGGCGACGCGGTCGCCGACCTTGAGCCCGGCCGGCCAGGGCTTGCGCCAATCGGTACCGAGACCGGCCGTCGAGACGGCTTGCCCCAGCACGGCCAAGCCGCCCTTGGTGAGCGCCTCGACCGGGCCGACCACCTCGCTCGTCACGTCGATGCGGCCCGTGGAGAGGCGGCCGTCCGCCCCCCGGGCGACGACGCGCACCACGTGGCCGATCCTGAGGTCCGCGGCCTTCGCCGCCGCCCCGTCGATGCGGACCGCGACATCCGCCGGGTAGGCGATGCGCAGGTCGTTCACGATGATCGAGCCGAACCGGCGGATCGTGCCGATGACGCCGGTGCCGCCGATCCCGCGGTCGCCCTCGAGGCCGCCGCCCTCCCCGTCCCCGGGTCGGGCGCCGGTCCCGCCGATGCCCTGGTCGCGGATCGGTGCGTCGGGCGCCGCCTGCCCGCGACGCGGGCCGGGCAGCCAGAGGGCGCCGAGCCCCGCGGCGAGGCGCAGGAATCCACGTCGCGAGTGAGCGGGCGCGCGCATGCGGGGCGCTCTCACGCCGTTTCGCCCGAGGCGGCGACCGGGACATCCTCGGCATAGACGTAGAGGCCGAAATTCCAGCGGTGGCTGCCGCCGGGATCGGTCTCGCAGGCGGCATGCGCCTCGCGGTTCGCCTGCTGCAGGGCCTCCATCGCGATCTCGCGGGCCCGCGCCTCGAGGCGCTTGGCCAACTCCTCCGAGAGCCCGTCGTAATGCACCGCCCGCTCCAGGAAGCGCGGCGCCTCACCGACGATGTTGGCCACGCTCGCCGCGATATGGTCGTGCAGGTTGCGGCCGAAATAGTAGAGTTGCGGCTCGCCGCCCCCCTTGGGCACGTAGGCGCTCTCGGCGAGAACGATCCGGCCCTCCCCGTCCACCGTGGCGAGCCCGCGGTCCAGCCACTCGTCGAGCACCGCGCGGGGGCGCAGATCCCGGGTCACGCCCGCAACGAGCCCTTCGAAGGAGGGGGCCGCCCCTTCGGCCGCGCGAGGGAGCGGAAGCGGCCGACCGGCCCGGTCAGTGAAGGTCGGGTCGGCGAGCCAGCGGGCGACGATCCGGCTCGTGCGCGAAACCGCGACCGGCACCGCACTCACCGGCGCGCCCGCACCCCGCAGGCGCCGCACCTCCTTGCGATGGATGCCGGTGAGCAGGCTGACGCGGCTATCCGTCTGTTCCTTGCCGGGAAGCGCGAAATCGTACTCCGCCACGTTCACGTAGAGCTCGCGCAGCAGGTTCGTCAGGGCCGGAAAGGTGATGCCCCGCGCCACGAACAGGCGCACCAGCGGGCGCAGCAGGCGCGCCACGGGCGCGTGCAGACTCGCGCCCTCGGGCGACGTCGGGACGATCTCGCTCATGCCTCCAGCTTACGGGACCATCCGTGGGACGCAATCCCACAGAGTGCGGTCGCGCACCTGACCGGCGCGTTTTCGCGTTGACGTGGGAATTTTGCACACGTAACTTCACGGTGTGGTCAATTTTCCCACGGACGAGAGCCGATGAACACGAACCGGACCCGCCTCGAAGCCGCAGCGCAACCGCCGATCATCCTGGCGGCGCCCAGCCGCTCGCCACTCGCCCCGGTCTTCGGCCTCGCCCCCCTTCGTCGCGGCCTGTTCTGCCTCGCCGCACTCGCCCTGCCCGTCCTCGGAATCGGTCTCGCGGATCAGGTCCACCGCGCCGGCCGCTCGGGGACGATGCAGACCGCCGCCCCGCCAACCCCCTCGCGCGGGGCGGCGGCACCTTCCCGCGGCCTCCGCCCCGGCGGGGTGATCCTCGCGACCCTCGAACCCCGGCAGCGCCCGTGATCGACCAAGCCGCCTCCGCCATCCCGACCCTGTGTCGAAGCGAGGAATCCGACACCTGCGGCGGCGCCCGGGTGCTCGACCTCGCGATCTGCCTGATCCTCGCCGTCGCCATCATCGCCCTGCTGACGCTGGCGCTCTGAGAACGGCCTTCCAGCCTCCCCAAGACGAGACAATCCGATGCCGAGAACGCTTCCGGCCGCCTGCCTGAGCCTCGCCGTGCTGCTGCCCGCGAGCCTGACCGGGGCCGCCGCCGCCGACCTGCCCCGCCGGGAGGCGCCGCCGCCGGCCCTGCCGATCCCGCCCGCCTTTACCTGGACGGGCTTCTACCTCGGCGTGAATGCGGGCTACGGCTTCCGCGGCGCGCCCTCGGCCTTTCAGGACGCCACCTCCGGCACGGTCACGCAGTCGAGCCGGGACCGCGGCGGCTTCCTCGGCGGCGTGCAGGCGGGCTACACCTATCAGGTGAGCCCAGGGTCCGGCCTCGTGCTCGGCCTGGAGACCGATTTCCAGGGGACCGCCTTCGCCAAGGCCGACGCGGCCTATCTCGGCACGACGCCCTATGACAGCGTGGCGCCGAACCTCGACTATGTCGGCACGGTGCGCGGGCGCGTCGGCTACGCCTTCGACCGGGTGCTGATCTACGGCACCGGCGGCTTCGCCTATGGCGGGGGCGGGCGCTCCCGCTATGCCGGCGCCTATACCGGGACGCTGCCGGATTCGAGCCGGATCGGCTACGCGGTGGGTGGCGGCCTGGAATACGCCTTCACCGATCGCTGGTCGGCCAAGATCGAGGCGCTCTACGTCAATCTGCGCCGCAGCTGGGCGAATTCCGCGACCGTCTACGATGCGGGCGTGCCGGCCTATTACGGCATTGGCCGCACGGATCCGGGCTTCGCGGTCGTCCGCGCCGGCCTCAACTATCGCTGGTAGATTCGCACAACTCTGGAGCGAAGCTGAGCCTTGCCGCAGCGCGGAAGGCTCCCATCTTGAGCGGCGGAGGGGCGTTTCCGGACACGGAAGGACCAGCCTTGCCCGTCTCGACGCCCGCCCGCCTGCGGGGATGCCGGATCGGCACCGCGGCGGCCCTCTCGCTCGGCCTCGCGCTGGCGATCGCCGGCCCGGCCATCGGCCAGGACCTGCCGCGGATCGATCCCGGCCGCGGTGCGCTCCTCATCCACGGCAATTATTGCGGCCCCGGCAATCGCGGCCCGGCCTACCCGCCGGTCGACGCCCTCGACGTCGCCTGCATGCATCACGATGCCTGCACGCCGCCGCCCGGCGACATTGCGCGTTGCGCCTGCCACGACCGGTTGCACGCGGAGGCCGGGCTCGTGGCCCGCAACCCGGCCGTGCCGCGGGCGCTACGCGACAAGGCGAAGTTCGTCTCGGACGCGGCGATGCTGCTGCCGTGCCTCGATTGAGCCTGCCTCGATTGAGGCAGCCTCAGGCCGCGTCGGGCGCCGGAGCCGGCTTCGGCCCGCCCTTGGCCACGCCGACGAGGGCGGGACGCAGCACGCGTTCGCCGATGACGTAGCCGGACTGGACCACCTGCACCACGGTGCCCGCCGGCACCTCGGCGTTCGGCACCTCGAACATGGCCTGGTGCCGGTTCGGATCGAAGCGCTGGCCTTGCGGATCGACGATCTTCACGCCGTGCCGCTCCAGGGTCTTGGCGAGGTCGCGCTCGGTCAGCTCGATGCCGTCGAGGAGGCTCTTGAGGGCGCCCTCCGCAGCCGCGCGCGCCTCGGCCGGCACGCTCTCGATGGCGCGGCGGACGTTGTCGGCGACGT
The DNA here is from genome assembly GCF_004348265.1 of Methylobacterium segetis. GTDB lineage: Bacteria > Pseudomonadota > Alphaproteobacteria > Rhizobiales > Beijerinckiaceae > Methylobacterium > Methylobacterium segetis. The sequence goes on along the minus strand of NZ_SMNT01000024.1, from coordinate 17,986 downwards.
TCAGCATGTCGCGGGCGAAGTTCGTCACCGCGTAGGTGCGGGCATCGGCCACCTCGCGCTCGGTCCGGCGGCGCAGGTTCTCCATTTCGGCGAGCGTGCGCAGGACGCGGTCCTTCAGCTCGTCCCGCTCGGCGATGATTCCGGCGACCGCATCCGCACTGGCCTGCGCCTCCGGGGCCTGCCCCTCGAGGCCGGTCTCGGGTGCCTGCTCCGCGTTCCGGTTCGCGTCCTCGTGCCGGCCGTCATGCTCCATGTCGTTGCTCATCATCGCGATTCTGTCGTGGCCAAGGATTCAGGGATGGCCGCTGATATCAGGCGGCGCGCCCGCGAAATCAACCCGCGGCCGGACTCACGCCTCCCGCGGCGGCGGCGCCGCGACGAGCGCCTCCAGGCCCTCCGCCTTGAGGGCCGCCACGTCGCCCGCGAACACCTCCATCACGGCGCTGCGGATCGCGGCCTGCCGGTCCGGCTGGATCACCCGGGTTCCGGTGAGGTCCGTGACGTAGAAGACGTCGACCGCCCGCTCGCCGAAGGTCGCCACATGCGCCGAGGTGATGTTGAGGGAGAGGCGGCTGAGCGCCGTCGTCAGCTCGTAGAGGAGGCCCGGCCGGTCGAGGCCGGTGATCTCGACCACCGTCTCCCGGCTCGACAGGGCGTTGTCGATGAACACGTCCGGCGGCACTGGGAAGGTCTTGGCGCGGGTGCTCGTCGGCGGATGCTTGTCGGCCACGAGCTCGGCGATCTTGATCTCACCCTTCAGCGCCCGCTCGATCGCCGCGGTGATGCGCTTGGCGCGGCGCAACTCGTCCTCGTCCCGCTCGAAGGCGCGCGAGACGAAGATCGAGTCGAGGGCGAAGCCGTCCGTCGTCGTGAAGATCTGCGCGTCCACGATGTTCCCCCCGGCCGCCGCGCAGGCGCCGGTGACGATGGCCAGGAGCCGCGGGTGGTCCGGCGAGTAGACGGTGAGCTCCGTGACGCCGCGGACCGGATCGGTCTCGACCTCGGTGCCGACCGTGCGGCCCTCCCCGGTCAGGCGCTTGATGAAGCCCGCGTTCTTGAACTGGCGCACCGCCTCGACCTTGAGCCAGTAGGCTTGGTTGTGCCGGGCGGCGTAGGCGTCGAACTCCTCCGAGGACCAGGCGGAGAGCTGCTCGCGCAGCGCCATCTGGATCAGGCGGACCCGGTCCGTGCGGGCGATCTCCGAATGGCCGCCCGAGAGCACCACCTCGGTCTCGTCGTAGAGGGTGCGGATCAGGGTGCCCTTCCAGGCGGTCCAGACCCCCGGCCCCACCGCCGTGATGTCGGCCACCGTCAGGATGGCGAGAAGGCGCAGGCGCTCCAGCGTCTGGACGACGCTCGCGAACTTCTCGATCGTCTTCGGGTCCGAGAGGTCGCGGCTCTGGGCCGTCATCGACATCAGGAGGTGATGCTCCACGAGCCAGGCCACCATCTCGGTCTCGGCCTGGGTGAGGCCGAAGCGAGGCCCGAGCTTCTGGGCGATGGCCGCGCCCGCGATCGAGTGATCCTCCGGCCGCCCCTTCGCGATGTCGTGCAGGAGGATCGCGACGTAGAGGGCGGTGCGGTTGTGGATCGTGCCGATGAGGCGGGAGACGAGGGGGAACTCCTCCTCGGCCCGTCCGGAATCGATCGCCGCCAGCACCCCGAGGGTGCGCAGCAGGTGCTCGTCCACCGTGAAGTGGTGGTACATGTTGAACTGCATCATCGCGACGATGCGGCCGAAATCGGGGATGAAGCGGCCGAGCACGCCCGCCTCGTTCATCTGGCGCAGGATGGTCTCGGGCGAGTTCTTCGAGGTCAGGATGTCGAGGAACAGGCGGTTCGCCTCCTCGTCCGCCCGGAGCGTCGGGTTGATCAGCCGAAGGGACCGGTTGGCGAGACGCTTGGCGTCGGGGTGGATCGCGAGGTTGTGCCGGTCGGCGAGCCAGAACAGCCGGATCAGGTTGACGGGATCGCGCTCGAACGCGTCCTCGGCCCGCAGGTTCACGCGGCCATGGTCGATCCAGAAATCCTCGGCCTCGATGGCGGTCGCCCGGAAGCGGTCGCGGAAGCGGCCGATCCAGCGGTCGAGGACGGGCGTGCGCTTGGCGTGGCGCGCCTCCAGTTCCGCGCAGACGATGGCGGTGAGGTCGCCGACATCCTTGGCGATCAGGAAGTAGGCCTTCATGAAGCGCTCGACGCCCGACAGGCCGCCGCGCGCGCCGAAGCCGATCCGCTCCGCGATCCGCGGCTGCAGCCCGAAGGAGAGGCGCTCCTCCGCCCGTCCCGTGACGAAGTGCATGTGGCAGCGCACCCGCCACAGGAACTCGTCGCAGCGCTCGAACAGCCTGAACTCCTCGGGCGTGAACAGGCCGGCCGCGACGAGCTCGGCCTGGTCGCGCACCCGGTAGGTGTATTTCGCGATCCAGAACAGCGTGTTGAGGTCCCGCAGGCCCCCCTTTCCGTCCTTGACGTTCGGCTCGACGAGGTAGCGCGAGGCGCCGGCCTTGGCGACGCGGGCGTCGCGCTCGCGCAGCTTCGCCTCGACGAACTCGTGGGCCGTGCCCATGACGAGTTCCGCGTCGAAGCGGGTGACGAGTTCCTCGAACAGGCTGCGCGCCCCGAACAGGAAGCGCGCCTCGAGGAGCGCGGTGCGGATCGTCATGTCCGCGCGCCCCTCGCGCAGGCACTCCTCCACCGAGCGCGTGGCGTGGCCGACCTTCAGCTTGAGGTCCCAGAGCACGTAGAGCATCGCCTCGACGACGCTCTCCGACCACGCGGTCTGCTTGTAGGGCAGCAGGAACAGGAGATCGATGTCCGAGCCCGGCGCCATCGTGCCCCGGCCGTAGCCGCCGGTGGCGACCACGGCGAGTTGCTCGCCGGTCGAGGGATTGTCGTTCGGGTAGAGGCGCCAGACGACCGCGTCGTGGATCGCCCGCACCACCGCGTCCGTGAGGTTCGACAGGGCGCGCGCGCAGGCGATGCCGTCCCGGTCGCGCAGGAGCTGCTTCTCGGCCTCCTTGTGGCCGCGCTCGATCACGGCCCGCAGCTCCGGCACGAGGATGGCGCGCAGCTTCGTCGGCTCGCGGGCCTCGCGATCGAGGTTGTCGAGGACTTTGCTCAGGGCGGCGGCAGCGTCGAACATGCCCTTCCCGTTAGCACGTTACGCCGAAGCTGCCAGCGGCCGGAACACGGCGGGAACAGTGGGCTTCTTCTCTCGGCGAGCACAATCCAGAGTGCGTTCTCCTCCCCGGAAATTTCGTTTGACGAAACGAACGGAATTGCCTAGCTGATCTGCCGCACGCGCAGGGTACCGGGCGCGATCGGCAGGGGAGATGGATGATGCTGCGCCTCGACCGCAGGACCTTTGTGCGCACCCTCGGTGCCCTCGCCCTCGTCGCCGCCTCTCTGCCGCGGGCCTCGCAGGCCGGCGACGTCAAGGAGATCCGCCTCGACTGGGCGACCTACAACCCCGTCAGCCTCGTCCTGAAGGAGAAGGGCTTCCTGGAGGAGGCGCTGAAGCCGCAGGGCATCAAGGTGCGCTGGACGCAGTCGCTCGGCTCGAACAAGGCGCTCGAATTCCTCAACGGCGGGGCGATCGATTTCGGCTCCTCCGCGGGTGCCGCCGCGCTCCTCGCGCGCATCAACGGCAACCCGATCAAGGTCGTCTACGCCTATTCCCGCCCGGAATGGACCGCGCTCGTCACCCGCAAGGACACCGGCATCACCAAGGTCGCCGATCTCAAGGGCAAGCGCGTCGCCGTGACCCGCGGGACCGACCCCCACATCTTCCTGATCCGCGCCCTCCAGGGCGCCGGCCTGACCGAGAAGGACGCCAAGCTCGTCCTCCTGCAGCACCCGGACGGCCGCACGGCGCTCGACCGCGGCGACGTCGACGCCTGGGCGGGCCTCGACCCGATGATGGCGGCGGCCGAGATCGAGAACGACGACGTGCTGTTCTTCCGCGACGCCAACGCCAACACCTGGGGCGTGCTCGACGTGCGCGAGGATTTCGCCAAGGCGAACCCGGATCTCGTGCGCACCGTGATCGCGGCCTACGAGCAGGCCCGCGCCTTCGCGATCGCGAACCCGGACGCGCTGAGGAGCGCCCTCGTCGCGGCGACGAAGCTGCCCGATCCGGTGATCGCCCGCCAGATCGAACGCACCGACCTGAGCCAGCCGAATGTCGGCCCGACGCAAGGGGAGGCGATCCGGGCGGCGGGTCTCGCCCTGCAGCAGGCCGGCGTGATCCCGGCCGAGACGAACGTGGCGGCGGCCGTCGACGCGCTGATCGACCCGCAGTTCAACCCCGGCGGGAAGCCCTGACCGTCTGATCTTTCGCGCCCGCCTGTGATAGGGCGAGCCGCATGACGGCTCAGATCCTGGTCTCCGAGGGCGCGGCGGCGCCCATCTCCCCTGCCGCGGGCAGACGCGGCGCCTCCGTCCTCGGTCATGGGGCCCGCACCCTCGTCGGCCTCGCGCTGCCCCTGGCGTTGGCGCTCGGCTGGGAGGCGGCGGTCCGCTACGGTCTGGCGCAGGGGCGCCTGCTGCCGCCGCCGAGTCGGATCGGCGCGGCCCTCTACGATCTCGCCGCCTCGGGCGACCTCTGGATCCACGTCACGGCGACCCTCCTGCGGGTCGTCCTCGGCTTCGCCTTCGGGGCCGTGGCGGGCATCCTGGTGGGGGCGCTCACCGGCACCCTGCCCTTCGCGCGCCACCTCCTCGACCCGAGCCTGCAGGCCCTGCGCGCGGTCCCCTCCCTCGCCTGGGTGCCCCTGTTCATCCTCTGGCTCGGGATCCTGGAGACGCCCAAGATCGCGCTCATCGCGGTCGGCGTGTTCTTCCCGGTCTACGTGGGCGTCGCCGGCGCCATCGCCTCGGTCGACCGCAAGCTCGTGGAGGTGGGCCGGATCTTCCGCCTCTCGAAGGCGGCGCTGGCGCGGCGCATCCTGTTGCCGGCCGTGCTGCCCGCGACCCTGGTGGCGCTGCGCACGGGCCTCGGCCTCGGCTTCCTGTTCGTCGTGGCGGCCGAGCTGATGGGCGCCTCCGAGGGCCTGGGCTACCTCCTCGTCGACGGGCAGCAATTCAGCAAGCCGGACCAGATCCTGGCCGCGATCATCGCCTTCGCGATCCTCGGAAAGCTCGCCGACGCGACGCTGGTCATGCTGACCCGGCCCCTGACGCGCTGGCAGGACACGGCCCGTGACAGCCTCTGACCGGGCTCAGCCGTCGGCTTCGTCCCGCTCCTCGTCGCGTTCGGAGGAGGTGTGCGGCTCCCGCCGCTGCGGACGGGTCGTCTCGACCGGCGGAAACAGCTCTGCGAGCCCCCTCGCGACCCCGTACAGGACCGGGTCCGACTCGGGACCGGCATGGGGTGGGTTGAGATCGCTCCGGAACATGCTGAAACCGTCTCCCGCGACGCGCCTTTCCCGCAGCCGCTCTCGCTCGATGGGCCGAGGCGCGGCCCATGGCCGCCCGAGGAGGACAATGCGCCGAGAAACATTTCGTTTCATGCAAATGTCACGGAGAACGAACCGCCCCCGGCCCGCGACGTGCGGAGCGCGCCCGTGCTGACCATTGCGGATCTGTCCAAGACCTACGCCGACGGCACCCAGGCCCTCGCGAACATCGACCTCGAGGTGCCGGCCGGCGAGATCGTCGCTCTGATCGGCGGCTCGGGCTGCGGCAAGACCACGCTCCTGCGGCTCGTGGCCGGCCTCGACCGGGCGAGCGCGGGGCAGATCCGCCTCGACGGCGAGGCGATCACGGCTCCGCATCCGGGCGTCGGCCTCGTCTTCCAGGAGCCGCGCCTCCTGCCCTGGCTCAGCGTCTCCGACAATGTCGGCTTCGGCCTCGCACACCTGCCGGGTGGCGAGCGGCGGGCCAGGGTCGCGCACGCGCTGGAGCGGGTGGGGCTTGCCGAGCATGCGGGCCGCTGGCCGCGGGAGCTCTCGGGCGGACAGCAGCAGCGGGTCTCGATCGCCCGCGCCTTCGTGGCGAACCCGCGGGTGCTCCTTCTCGACGAGCCGTTCTCGGCACTCGACGCCTTCACCCGGCGCGACCTGCACCGGCACCTCCTTGCTCTCTGGGAGGAGGTACGGCCGACGGTGCTCATCGTCACCCACGACGTCGGCGAGGCCGTGGCCCTGGCCGACCGGGCCGTGGTGATGCGTCCGAAGCCCGGCCGCCTCGACGATACGGTTCCGCTGCCGCTCCCGCGGCCGCGGGAGCCGGCAGCCCCCCAGAGCGAGGCGGCCACGCGGAAGATCCTCGCGGCCCTCGACCGCTCCCTGCGCCCGGCCGAGGCGGCCCCGCAGAACGCGAACTGGTGGTAGCGCACCCGCTGGTCGAGCGGACCCGGGCAGGCTAGACCGCGGGCCTTGGTCGACCAGAACGAGGAAACATCCATGGACGCCACCGCCCTGCGCGCCCTCCAGGCCCCCCTGAAGGATCAGTACCGCAGCACGCCCGATTCCGCGGTCATCACGCTGAAGGCGAAGGGATCGCTCGACGACAGCAGCATCGCCTGCAAAGTCGAGACGGGCCGCGCGCTGGCCGTCGCGGGCCTGCACCCGGCGACCGGAGGCTCGGGCGCGGAGCTGTGCTCGGGCGACATGCTGCTCGAGGCGCTCGTCGCCTGCGCGGGCGTGACCCTGAAGGCCGTCGCGACCGCCCTGGAAATCCCGCTGCGCGCCGGCACCGTCTCGGCGGAGGGCGACCTCGACTTCCGCGGGACGCTCGGCGTCGACAAGGAGGCGCCGGTGGGCTTCCGCGCGATCCGCCTCGCCTTCCACCTCGACACCGACGCGCCGCAGGAGAAGCTCGACCAGCTCCTCAAGCTGACGGAGCGCTACTGCGTGGTCTTCCAGACCCTGAACCACCGGCCGGAACTGGCCGTGAGCGCGGGCAAGGCCTGACCGGCTGCGAGACCGGACGAAAAAAGGGGCGGGATGCACGGCATCCCGCCCCTTCGCTTCCCGGGCCGCGCCTCGGCCCTCAGACCATCGCCGGCTTCGCGATCGCCGCGCCCTCGGCCGGTCTCGCGACGCCGAGCCACGTCCTGCGCATCGGCTTCAGAACGAAGAAGGCCAGGATCGCCGTCAGCAGATCGAGGGCGATGGCGATGCCGAACACGGGAACCCAATTGCCCGCCGAGTCGTGGATGAGCGCCGCGACCGGGCCGCCGAGCAGCGAGCCGACGCCCTGGGCCATGTAGAGGAAGCCGTAATTCGTGGTCGCGTGCTTGGTCCCGAACGTGTCGGTGAGGATCGAGGGGAAGAGCGAGAAGATCTCACCCCAGGCGAAGAACACGAGGCCCGAGAGGAGGGCGAAGGCGTAGGCGTTCTGCCGGTAGTAGAGCAGCAGGCAGATCGCGCAGGCCTCGAGCGCGAAGGCGATCGCCATCGTGTTCTCGCGGCCGATATGGTCCGAGACCCAGCCGAAGAAGGGCCGGGTCAGGCCGTTCGTGACGCGGTCGAAGGTGAGCGCGAAGGGCAGCGCCGCGAAGGCGACGCCGAAGAAGACCAGCGTCTCGTCCGCCACGCCGAACTCGCGCGCGAAGTTGGCGAAGTTCGCGACCACCATCAGGCCGCCCGTCGACATCATCGCCATCATGCCGAACATCAGCCAGAACAGCGGCGTGCGCAGCATCGCCTTCGGGGCCGTGTCCCCGGCCGCCGAGATCACCTTCGTGTCCGGCAGCGCCTGCATCTCGCCGGGCCGCGGTGCGCGCAGGCCGAGCGCCGCGACGAGGCCGACGGCCGCGAGGACGAGGCCGAACACGAGCAGGGTGTGGCGGAAGTCTGTCGCGGCCATCAGGTTGGTGATCGGGAAGGTCGTGATCATCGCGCCCATGCCGTAACCGGCGGCGACGACGCCCACGGCGAAGCCACGGCGATCGGGGAACCAGCGCACCATCAGGCCGACGATGCCGACATAGACGATGCCGGTGCCGAGACCGCAGAGCACGCCGTAGGTAGCGTAGAGGGCGAACAGGCTCTCGGCGTAGGAGGCCGTGACCCAGCCGAGCCCGCTGAGCAGGGCGCCCAGCGCGATCATCAGCTTGGGGCTGAACCGGTCGATGAGCCAGCCCTGCACCGGCGAGAAGAAGGTCTGCAGCACGATCACCAGGGTGAAGGTCACCTGGACGGCCGCCAGCGAGGCGCCGGTGCTCGTCTGAAAGGGTTTGACGAACAGGGTCCAGACATATTGCGGACTGGAGATCGTCATCATGACGATCAATCCAAGCAGAAGTTGTATCCACCGGCGGGATGAGTTTGTTGTTGTATCCATTATACGCTCCTTGCAGATGTAACCGTTAGCAACGTCCGTGCCAGAGGGATGCCGTGGCGGCGCCCCCGGCACGGGGCAGGGCGGCTCTCGGGCACCCGCCGCTGCTGGAATGAGGCTTGGACAGTTTTTGTCGGGAGACGTCCGAGCGTCGCGAGGATGAGAGCGATGTCACAACGGGCGAGGACGTCCCGGATTGTTCTCGCATGCATCTTCCCCGTGGGCCGCAGGATTTGAGGAAGCGATAACAGCAGGCGTTGCGACGGATGCGCAAGTCTGAAATTCTCTGTTCTGCGCGTGCGAGATCGAAATCGCTCGATTCGCGGTGGCGCCGCCTTGAAAGGACAATTTCCGCTCAGATGCCCGAGCGGTATACTGTTGACCCTTCACGCGTCCGTAAGCGGCAGGACTCATCATTGGCGCGAGGCATCGATCGGGATGCCACCGCGGGTGAGGCCGTTCGGGACCGGCGATGGACGGAGCGTGGAGAGGGGGCAGGAGGGGCTCTCCAGTCGGGAGCCTGATCGGCGACGGGGCCGGGAGCGCGGCCGTCGAGTTCGCCCTCACGGCGGTACCGTTCCTCGGCTTCGTCTTCGTGATCTTCCAGGTCGCGCTCTACCACTTCGCCCTGCAATCCCTCGACAGCGCGACGCGGACGGCCGCGCGTCTCGTGATGACGGGCAACGTTCAGGCCAAGTCGATCTCGGCCTCCCAGTTCCGGACCCAGCTCCTCTGCCCGGCGCTGAGGGTGCCGATCGACTGCTCGAAGATCACCGTTAGCATCTCGAAGATCGCGAAGGTCTCCTCCGCGCAGAGCGGCTCGGGCATCTACGCCTTCATTGATCAGACGCTGCCGGCTCTCAGGCCGGTCAACCTCGACCCGAACAAGAGCGTCTACTGTCTCGGCGGCCCGGGCGATTACCTCTTCATCGACGTGGCCTACAGCTTTCTCAGCTTCGGCAGGTTCGTTCAGGCCTATTTCGGGGAGTCGCTGGGCGAGGCGTTGATCCTGCGTTCGACGACCTTCGTCTACAACGAGCCGTTCCAGGTCTCGAGCGGCAGCGCGCAGGCGGGCTGCTAGATGGCGAGGCCCGGCAGCGGATCGGCCGGCGAACGGCCCTGGCCACCCCGTCCGGGCAGCGCGTGGCGCGTCCGCATCCGGGCGCTCGCCGTCAGCCGATGGAGGATCCGGTGGTGGTTCACTGACCTCCTGGACCCGGCGCGCGCGCGCCACCCGATCGCCGATGCGAAGGGCACCTCGGCGATCGAGTTCGCCCTCGTCGCGCCGATCCTCGTTCTGATGCTGCTCGGCTCGGTCGATGCGAGCCGCGCCGTCACGGCCGCCAACCGGGCGGGCTACGTCGCGGATTCGATCGCCGAACTGGTCTCGCAGGTGGACCACGTTCTCACGGCCGACGAAATCGAGGGCTTCATCCGCAGTGCGCCGCTGATCGACGCCGACATCCTGGATTACGGCCGGCAGATCGGCAGCACGGACCTCGCCAGCCTCGTCAACGTCACGGTGTCGAGCATCGCCTTCACCAAGGCCGTCCCGACCTGCACGGCGAATTGCATCTTTCTCGCCACGACGATCTTCAGCCGGGCCCTCTCGGGCACCACGCGCCCCTGCGGCCTCCTGCTCCCGGCCGCCGACGGCGCGCCGGCCGCGTCCAAAACGCTGCCGATCTCGACCTTCGGGCCGGTCTCGCTGGTCGTCGTCGATGTCGAGGTGTTCTTCAAGCCGCTCTTTCTGTCGGCCATGGCGTTCCCCGCGAAGTTCCGGCGCTCCGCCTACTTCCGGCCGCGGCAGGTCACTCAGGTCAGGGCGGCCAGCAACTGCCCTGGCGTCTAGTGCACGGGGCGAGGAGGCGAGTCATGCCGGTCAGCGCGCGAGAGGCGGGGAGGCGGCCCGGCCGGAGAGCGTCCGAGGAGTTCTCCCGCGCCCGCAGCACGTGGAGCGCCGCGCGGGACGGCAACATTTCGATCCTGTTCGGGCTCCTGATCCTGCCCCTCATCGGCACGGTCGGGCTCGCCATCGATTACGGGCAGCTCCTCATCGCGCGCACGGCCTGCCAGACCGGCGCCGATTCCGCGGCCCTCTACGCGAGCGGCGTCGCCAAGACGCTGATCCAGCAGTCGGACGGCAGCGCGACAGCGGTTGCGGCCGCCTTCGGCGAGGCCAAGAGCCGCTCCGAGGCCCTGTTCAACGCCCACGTCGCCCGCACGGGCAAGCTCTCGGTTGCGGCAACGGTGACCCTGACCAAGACCGGCCAGCGGATCGACGCGGCCGCGGGCTATGCGGTCTCGACGCGCACGACCTTCGGCGGCCTGTTCGGCGTGCGCAGCCTCTCGGCCATCGGGCAGGCCGTCTCCTCGGCCTCGATGCCCCTCTACACCGATCTCTACATGGCCCTCGACGTGTCCCAGTCGATGGGGCTCGCCGCCACGAAGACGGGGGCCCAGGACCTGTTCAGGCTCACCCTGAAGAGCGAGAAGGACGCCGGCAACAAGTCGCCGAAGGGCTGCGTCTTCGGCTGCCACGTCGTCCAGAACGGCAGCGCCGTGCCGCTCAGCTACGAAACGCTGGCGCGCAATGCCGGCATCCCGCTGCGCATCGACGTCCTGCGCGACGCCGTGAGCCGGACGATCAGCACAGCCGAGGCGGATGCCCGCGCGGTGGGCACCAGCAACTACCGGATCGGCCTCTACACGATGGGCCTCGCCTCGGCGAACGCGACGACCTCCGGTCTCGTCGAGCTCGCCCCGCTCAGTACGAACTGGGCGTCGCTGAAGACGGCCGCGGCCGGGATCACGCTCGGTCCCAACAACGGCGGCGGCACCGGCGACACCTTCCTCACGGAGCCGCTCAACGCGCTGCGGGGCCGGGTGCCGACGAGCGGGGACGGCAACACCCAGGCCCAGTCCCGGGCCTTCCTGTTCATCATCACCGACGGCCTGCCAGACGTGAAGGGTGCCTGCACCTCGGGTCATTGCACGGCGCCCTTCGATCCGGCGGTGTGCCAGACCTACAAGAGCGCCAACGTGACGGTGGGGGTGATCTACACGACCTTCCTGCCGATCCTGAACAACCCCACCGACGGCTCGACGGCGCTCAACGGCGACTACAAGAACCTCGTCCTGCCCCACGCCGACAAGATCGCCCCGAGCCTGCAGGCCTGTGCCTCCCCGGGCTGGTACGCGGAGGCCTCGGACGGGCCGGCCATCGACGCGGCCCTGGCCCGGATGTTCGCCCAGACCGCGCTGCAGCCGCAGATCACGAATTGAGGCCCCTTCCTCACAGGCCGAGCGCGCCACCGTCCGAGCGGGGATCGTGCATCGCCTCGATGCGGCCGTCCTGCGGGTGGCGCACGAGGATGCCGGCATGGCCGAGCGAGTCGATGTAGGCGCCGCCGAGTTCCTCGATGTCGTGGCCCATGCCGCGCAGCGCGGCGATGCAGGCCGGATCGAACCGGTCCTCGACCTTCACGGACAGCGATTCCGCCCCCCAGGTCCGCCCATAAAGCAGGCGGGGCGCATCGACCGCGGCCGCGGGGCTCATCCCGTAATCCGCATAGCGCGTGAACACCTGTGCCTGAAATTGCGGCTGCCCGTCGCCGCCCATGCTGCCGTAGGCGGTGACCCGGCCGTCGTCGAAGGCCGCGAGCGCCGGGATCAGGGTGTGGAACGGGCGCCGGCCCGGCTCCAGCGGGTTCACGGCGCTCGGATCGAGCGAGAACGACATGCCCCGGTTCTGCCAGTGGATGCCGGTCTTCGGCAGCACCGTGCCCGAGCCGTATTCCCAGTAGATCGACTGGATGTAGGAGACGGCGAGCCCGTCGCGGTCGATCGCCCCCATCCAGACCGTGTCGCCCTCGCCCGGATTGCGCAGCGGCACCGAGGCTGCCCGGCCCCTGTCGATCGCGGCCGCCTCGCGCGCCAGGCGCTCCGGTGTCAGGAAGCTTGCCGGGTCGGCGCGGAGCCGGTCGAAATCCGTGACCACCCGGTCTCGGATGGCGAAGGCGCGCTTCGTCGCCTCGATCAGCCCGTGATAATGCGCGACCGTCTCCGGCTCGCGGATGTCGAGCCGGTCGAAGATCCCGAGGATCAGGAGCGCCGCGAGCCCCTGGGTCGGGGGCGGGAAATTGTAGATCGTGGCGCCGCGCCGCCGGATGGACAGGGCGGCGCGCTCGGCCGCCCGGTAGGTTTCGAGGTCGGCCCGCGTCACGGGGGCGCCGAGATGTTCGAGGTCGGTGGCGATCTCGCGCCCGACATCGCCCCGGTAGAAATCGTCGAGCCCCGCATGGGCGAGCTGCTCCAGCGTCGCGGCGAGCGCGGGCAGGCGGCGGATCTCGCCGGCCGGCCAAGCCTTTCCGTCCTTCAGGAAGGTCGCGGCGAAGTTCGGGGCGTCGTGCAGCGTGTCGAGTTCCTTCGGGACGTAGCGCGCCTCTGAGGCCGAGACGGCGCAACCCTCGCGGGCATGGCGGATCGCGTCGGCGAGGAGGATGTCGAGGGGCAGGCGGCCGCCGAGCGCTCGGGCGAGCTCCCGCGCCATGCCCCAGCCGCCGACCGCGCCGGCGACGGTGACCGCCGCGTCCGGCCCGCGTGCGGGAATCGCGTCGAGCCCCCGGTCGCGGTAGCGCGCGATCGTGGCGAGGCGCCCGGCCGGCCCGCAGGCCTCGATGCCCCGCACCCGCCCGCCCTTCTCGCGCACCAGCCAGAAGCCGTCCCCGCCGATGCCGTTCATGTGCGGGTAGACGACGGCGATCGCCGCCGCCATGGCGATCATCGCCTCGACCGCGTTGCCGCCTTGCGCCAGCACGGTGCGGCCGGCCTCCGCCGCGAGGCTGTGGGGCGCGGCGACGGCGCCGTGGGCGAAGGTCGGGGTTTCAAGGCTCTGTGTCTCGGGCATGGGGATCCGCTTGCAAGGCTCGAACCGCGCCGGCTTAGGCGAGCGGCGCGCTCCGGGAAAGACCGGGATGCCCGGCGTCGGGATCATGGGGTCGCTGACGTCACCGGCCGTCGCGGACGATGCCGTCTCCCATCATCCCTTCGCCAGGGCGAAGGCTGCCCTAGTTTCCCTCACAGGATGGTGATTTTCGAGTGGGTCGTGAGCGTCCTTCTGGGCGCGGTGCTGCTGGCGGCGCTGGCGAGGCGGGTGGGCGCTCCCTATCCCGCCTTCCTCGCGCTCGGCGGCGTGGCGCTGGCCTTCGTGCCGGGCGTGCCGAACCTGAAGCTCGACCCGGAGCTGGCGCTGGCGCTGTTCCTCGCCCCCGTCCTGCTCGATGCGGGCTACGACACCTCGCTGCGCGACCTCAAGGCCAACTGGCGGCCGATCGGGGGCCTCGCCCTCGGCGCGGTGGCGGTGACGACGGTGGCCGTCGCGGTCGTGGCGAAAGCGATCGTGCCCGAGATGCCCTTCGCCGCCTGCGTGGTGCTCGGCGCGGTCGTGGCCCCGCCGGACGCGGTGGCGGCTCTCTCCGTGCTCCGGCACGTGCCGCTCCCGCACCGGTTGACCACGATCCTGCGCGGCGAGAGCCTCCTCAACGACGCGGGCTCCCTGCTGATCTACCGCCTCGGCGTGGCGGCGGCGATCACGGGGAGCTTCCATCCCGGCGAGATCGCGCCGACTTTCCTGCTCGGCGTCGTCGGCAGCCTCGTGGCGGGCCCCATCCTCGCCTTCGCCTATGTCGGGGTGATGCGCCACTTCCAGGACGCGGCGAGCACCATCGTGCTGCAATTCGTCGCCGCCTTCGGCATCTGGATCGCGGCCGAGGGCGTCGAGATGTCGGGGGTGCTGACGGTCGTCAGCTTCGCGATCACGGTGGCGCGGTTCTCGCCCGGCATCACGCCGCCGCGCACCCGCATCCTGTCCTACGCGGTCTGGGACACGTCGGTGTTCGTCCTCAACGTACTCGCCTTCGTGCTCATCGGCATCCAGATCGGCCCGATCCTTGAGCGGCTGAACGAGGCCGAGCAGACGACGGCGATCGTCCTCGCCAGCATGGTGTTCCTCACGGTCGTGCTCGTGCGCATCGCCTGGGTCCTGCCGGCGAGCGGTCTCGACCGACTCGAATTCGCGAGCCAGCGCCGGGCGCGGGAAGGCACCGCGGACACGGTGCTGGGCCTCAAGGCGGCGGTCGCGCTCTCCTGGTCGGGCATGCGCGGCATCGTCACCATCGCGGCCGCGCTGGCGTTGCCCCAGGGCGGCTCGAACGGCGGGTTCCCCTACCGCGACCTCATCGTGTTCACGGCCTTCTGCACGGTGATCGGCACCCTGGTGATCCAGGGGCTCACGCTGGGGCCTCTGCTCGCCTGGCTCGGCCTCTCCGACGACGATCCCGTGGGGCGGGAGGTGGGCCGCGCCCGAGCCGAGGCATACGCCGCCGCCATCGAGACGCTGGATCCGGACGAGGGTGCCTCGACGGAGGCCTTGCGGGAGGAATTCGCCGCCGCGCTGAAGGAGGCGAAGGGCCACGAGGAGGGCCTCGCGCCCGAGAGCCTGCCGGCCGACGAGGCCCGCCGCCGCGCGATCGGCGCCGCCCGCGACCGCGTGCTGGCACTGCGCCGGGAGGGCCGCATCGGCGACGATGCCTATTACGTGCTGGAGGAGGAGTTCGACTGGGCCGAACTCAACGTGACGCCGCGCGCCGAGACGTGAGGGGCCTCAGGTCGAGCGCCCGACCCTGCCCTCGATCGCGTCCCAGACCGCGACGGCGAGATCGGGGCCGCCCAGGCGCCTGATCGCCCGGATGCCGGTCGGCGAGGTGACGTTGATCTCGGTGAGATGCCCGTCGATCACGTCGATGCCGACAAGGATCAGGCCGCGCCGCCGGAGCTCGGGGCCGATCGCCGCGCAGATCTCCCGCTCCCGCTCCGTGAGGTCCGAGGCCGCGGCCGCCCCCCCCCGCACCATGTTCGAGCGGATGTCGTTCAGGGCCGGGACGCGGTTGATCGCGCCCATCGGCTCGCCATCCACGAGGATGATGCGCTTATCGCCCTCGGTGATCTTGTCGAGGACGCGCTGCACCACCCATTGCTCGCGGAAGGTCGCGGCGAAGAGGTCGAACATCGAGCCGAAATTCGGGTCGGTCTCCGAGACCCGGAACACCGCCGCCCCGCCATGGCCGTGCAGCGGCTTCATCGCGATGGTGCCGTGCTCGCGCCGGAACTCCTCGATCTCCGCCTTGTCGCGGGTGATCAGGGTGGGCGGCATCAGTTCGGGGAAGTCGAGGACGAAGAGCTTCTCGGGCGCGTTGCGCACCTCGGCCGGGTTGTTGACGACGAGCGTGCGCGGGTGGAGCCGCTCCAGGATGTGGGTGGCCGTGATGTAGGCCATGTCGAAAGGCGGGTCCTGGCGCATCAGCACCACGTCCGCCTCGGCGAGATCGATCCGCTCGATGGGGCCGAGGCTCGCATGGGCGCCCTCGACATCGCGCACGGTCAGGGGCTCGACCCGCGCCGTGACCAGCCGCCCCTGCAGGGAGAGCCGATCCGGCGTGTAGTAGAGGAGCCTGTGTCCACGCGCCTGCGCCTCGAGCAGCAGGGCGAAGGTCGTGTCCCCAGCGATGCGGATCGCCTGGATCGGGTCCATCTGGACCGCCACGGTGAGGGCCATGTTCGTCGTCGATGCTCCACGATGCCGGGTTGCGGAGAAGCCGCCCCCTCCGCGCCCCCGGGACGCGGGGATATGTCAGTTCTCGGGCATCGATTTGCCACCCGTGCGACGGTCGTAATCGCCGATCGCGGAGCGGCATTCGGGGGAGAGGCGCTTGCGGTTGCGCGTCATGCACCGCTCGGCGTCGTCGCTGTTCGGGTCGACGCCCGCGCAGAGGCGGAAATAGTCGTTCGCGCAGCCGAGCTGCAGGCCCTGGTCCTCGCGCTGCGCCTGGGCCGGACTCGCGGCGAGCATCAGCAGGGCCAATGGCGCGATCTTCAGAGCGGCCGAACGGCCCGCGGAGAGGCGGTCTCGGGCATTCGCCCGGGAGTGCATCAGTCGTGGCATGTCCAGTCGCATCCAGCGGTGTCCTTCGCTGTGGGTCAGAGGGGACGGCATATCGGGCGTTCCGTCGGCTAGGCAAGCCGCCGCGCACGGCCGCGGTTCCGTGCATGCGCGCCTGAAACAAAAAGGCCTCGCTCGAAGCGTGAGCGAGGCCGAGTGCAAGGGAGGAAACGCCCGCCATGGGCAGCCGACCGCGATGCAAGGGGCGAGCCAGTTGCCTCGTCGACGTCCGGGCCGGGCGATCGTGGCGGCTGCGGAAGCGGAGGATCGGGCCGCTCCGTCCCCGGCCGCGGCCCCGAGAAACGGACCGTTAACCATACCGTGCTGATCTGGTGCCGCGGTGCCGCCTGCCCGGGGCGTTCCGTCGAGACCGAAGCCGACACCGCGACTCGGGGCCGCGAGGATCATCGTCAGGAAACGACCCATGAAGCCCGTCACCCCGCAGCCCGCGCCGAGAGCCGGCAATGTCCTGGCCTTCCCGTCGGCAGAGGCGCGGCCGGCGCGCCGCGAGGCCGTGCCGAGCGAGGCGAGGGGCGAGATCCTGCTGTTCCTCGGTGTGCGCTACGAGCGCCTGCCGGAGCCCGAGGTGGCGCCGGTGCCGCGCCGCCGCCACTCCTGACGCTTCCCACGATCGATTTCCCCGACCGCGGCGGGACGATGCCGGCCTGCCCGGATGCCGAGAGCCGTAGCCGGATGCGACGAATTCCAAGGTCCGCGCCCGCGCCGACGCGGGACGACCCGCTGCCCTCACCCCGCCCGCATTCCCTCGCGCTGGCCGCCGCGCTCACCTTCCTCGGAGCCTGCGCGCAGCAGGGGGATTTCGGCCGGCCGAAGGCGGGCGCCTGGAACAGCCTCGTCGACACCACGGGCACGCTCGCGGCGCGCGAGCGCGGAGAGCCCGCCTCCGCCTTCCCGCTGACCGACGACGAACTCACCCTGCGCGACCGGGCTTGGCGCTTCCTGATGCCGGCCGCGGGCCGCGACGCCTTCCTCGACGTCCTGGGGAACCTGACCCGCGCCCGCGTACTTCCGCCGACCCTGGGCCGCCCCGCCGACATCGCCGCCTATTTCGCGACGCTGATCTCGGAGGAGGCCCGCTCGCCCGTCTCGCGCTACCGCCGCCTGTCGGAGGACGCGACCGCCGACGCCCGGCTGATCCCGGCCTTC
Organism: Methylobacterium segetis; assembly: GCF_004348265.1. Classification (GTDB taxonomy): domain Bacteria; phylum Pseudomonadota; class Alphaproteobacteria; order Rhizobiales; family Beijerinckiaceae; genus Methylobacterium; species Methylobacterium segetis. The sequence goes on along the minus strand of NZ_SMNT01000024.1, from coordinate 534 downwards.
GCGGCGACGGCCGTCCGGGTGAACGACGCCGACGCCCTGCGCCTGCGCAGCCTGCCCTTCGTGAAGGTGCTCGACGACGCCGACGTGCGCCACGCCGCGATGCGGGTGGCCGAGAATCGGTGCCTGATCGCCTGGGTGCGCCTGGAGGCCGGCGAGCGCCTCGCGCGCTACCGCTACGCCCTGGAGCACCTCGTGATCGAGGTGCCGGTGGGTCCGGAGGCGGTTCCGGTCGAGCGCACGCTGGCGGCCCTGAACAGCCGCCGCGCCCTGCTCGACCCGCTCCAGCCCCCCGACGCGGCCCTGCGCTGCGGGCTTGCCGCCCCGGAGGCCCCGGTGGCACCCCTGCCACTCGTGACGAAGGACTGAGCCCGCGCGCCGCATCTCGGGCGTGGCACCGGCGGAGGCGACGGGCACGCGGGCGAGGCGGCCTAACCCTTGCGCCCGCCCGGCGCGGAGCCCTTGGCGAGAGCCGCCCGGCGCAGGGCCTCGGCGAGGGCGCCGGCTGGCTCGGGCGCGGATTGCCGGGACGGCGCC